>JBJMWH010000112.1:0-2763 GCA_045810245.1 Burkholderiales bacterium
ATGACACGGTCAGAACTTCAGTGCTGGCTGCACGCTCGTTGCGCGTGCTCCGGTTTACGAATCTGGAAGTCATGCAGCAATTCGAAGCGGTGTGTCAGCGAATCGAAGCCGCGCTGCGAGCAAAAGAAGAATGAGAAGCGCAAAACCAACCCCCCGCTCGCCTTCGGCTCGCTCCCCCCTTGTCAGGGGGGCGGCGAAGGCCAACCCATGAGCGAGCAGGCGCCCTGGCAATGGCCGGAGGAGCGCTGGCGCGGCATCGTCGGCCGCGTGCGCGCGGGCCGGGCGCTGCGCCCCAAGAGCTGGCCGGGCGGGGCGCGCTGCGCGGCGGCGCTGTCGTTCGATTCCGACCACGAGACCAACGAGCTGCGCGAGGGCGGCGAGTCGATCGGGCGGCTATCGCAGGGCCAGTACGGCAACCGGCAGGGTGTACCTCGTATTCTTCAAATCCTTTCTCAGTACGGCGTAAAGGCGAGTTTCTATGTGCCGGCGGTGACCGCGCTGCTCTATCCCGACGAGCAAAGACGCGTAGTCGCCGAAGGCCACGAGGTCGGCATCCACGGCTGGATCCACGAGCGCAACTCGGAACTGCCTTATACGAATGAAAAGGACCTGCAGCTCCGCTCGGCTGACGTGCTGGAAAAAGTCACGGGTGCGAGGCCCGTCGGCATCCGCACGCCCTCCTGGGACTTCAGCCCGAACACGCTCGCCATCACGCGCGAGATGGGACTCCTCTACGACTCGTCGCTCATGGCCGACGTCGACTGCTACGAGCTCGAGCTGAACGGCGAGCCGACCGGCGTGGTCGAGCTGCCGGTGGAATGGATCCGCGACGACGCGGTCTACTTCAACATGGTGCGCTTCGCGAATCTGCGTCCCTACACGCCGCCCGAGGCGGTGTTCGACATCTTCAAGCGCGAGTTCGACGCCGCCTACCGCGAGGGCGGCATCTTCCAGCTCACCATGCATCCGCACATCAGCGGCTACCGCTCGCGCATCTGGATCCTGGACGAGCTCATCCGCTACATGCGCTCGAACGTCGGGGTCTGGTTTGCCACGCATGCTGAAATAGCGGGTTATGCAAAGGCGCACGCGGCGTGATCGATAATTTTTCCAATTCTCAAGTCGTTCGTAAGCAGGTCGTGGCCACGCGCGGCGGCGTGGTCGCGGCCCAGCACCGGCGTGCCGCGGAGGTCGGCGCGGCGGTCCTCGAGGCCGGCGGCGACGCGGTCGACGCCGCGGTCGCTACCTCCTTCGCGATCGGCGTGGTCGAGCCATGGATGAGCGGGCTCGCGGCGGGCGGCTGCATGCAGATCTGGCGCGCGGGCGAGGCGCGTGCACACACGGTCGACTACGGTATGCGCTCGCCGCGCGGCCTGAATCCGGCCGACTATCCGCTCGCCGAAGGCGGCAAGGCGCAGGACCTCTTCGCCTGGCCGATGGTGAAGGGCGACCGCAACGTGCAGGGCGCCACCGCGGTCGCTGTACCCGGCGTGGTCGCGGGCATGGAGCTCGCGCACAAGCGCTTCGGCCGCCTCGCGTGGCGTGAGCTGGTCGCGCCGGCCGTCGAGCTCGCCAAGGAGGGGATGCTGCTCGACTGGTACGCCGGGCTGATGATCGCCTCGAACGCGCGTGCGTTGTCGCGCGATCCCGATGCCGCCGAGCTGTTTCTCGAAGACCGCCAGTGGCCGCCGCAGATCAGCTGGACCGCGCTCACCGACAAGCGCCTCGACCAGCGCAAGCTCTCCCACACGCTTGAAACCATCTCCAGAGAAGGACCGAAGGCCTTATACGGCGGTGAGGTAGGACGAGCGCTCGCCAAGGATGTGCGCGAGAAGGGCGGCTCGCTCTCGCTCGGGGACCTCGCAGGCTACCAACCGCACATGGTCGACGCGCTCGAGGTTCCTTACCGCGGCGGGCGCGTATTCGCGGCGCCCGGGATGACCGGCGGCCCTACGCTTGCTGTTGCATTTAAGAACCTCAGGAATAAAGAAAAACCGGGCTACATCGACTATGCACGTGCGCTCGATGCCGCGTGGCGCGAGCGCCTGCAGACCCTGGGCGACAAGGAAGGCTGCACGGCGCACTTCAGCGTGGTCGATCGCGCGGGAAACCTGTGCTCGGTGACGCAGACGCTGCTTTCGGTGTTCGGCTCGCGCGTCGTTTCGCCCTCGACCGGCATCCCGCTCAACAACGGCATCATGTGGTTCGACCCGGAGCCGGGCAAGCCGAACTCGCTCGCGCCCGGCAAGCGCTGCCTCGGCAACTACTGCCCAATAGTGGGTGAGATGCGCGGCTCGACGCCGGATCACGCACGCTTCGCGCTCGGCGCTTCGGGAGGACGCAAGATCCTCGGCACGGTGCTTCAGATGGCCTCGTTCTTGATCGACGACGGCGCGAGCCTCGAGGAAGCGTTCCACCGCCCGCGCATCGACATGAGCGGCGAGGGCAGGGTGATCGCCGACCGCGCGCTGCCGGACGAGGTGATCGAGGAATTGAACCGGTTTCTTCCCACGACGAGCGTGCGGCGCGGCATTTTTCCCTACGCATTCGCGGTGCCGGCGGGCGTGCTGCGCAGCCGAGGGCTCAACATGGGCTGCACCGAGATCATGTCACCGTGGGGCGATGCGATCGCAGAAAGGGACACGTCATGAGGGAAATGCAATGAAGAGACTCGGCGCCGAAGTTCTGGCGGACATGCTGAGCGGCTACGGCGTGAGCCACGTTTTCATGGTGCCGGCGGTCGTGCGCCGCACCTTCGTGGAG
>JBJMWH010000113.1:0-8955 GCA_045810245.1 Burkholderiales bacterium
TACCGCAAGTTCTACCGCACCACCAAGGTGCCCTTCATAAAATAAAGCGACGCGAGCGCGGGGGAGCAGCCGACGATGAACAACATACGCGTCTTTCGCTTCTGGCAGGACTGGGGCCTCATCTCGCGCCTCATGCTGGCCGTGGGCGTGGCGATCGTCGTCGGTGGCGGCGTGCAGACCGCTCTCCTCCTCGCCGAGGGCCGCGCCGAGCACTCCGCACGCCTGCAGCGCGAGCAGAAGGAAATGCTGGTGTTCCTGGCGCCGCTGGTCGCCGACCAGGCGCTGGTCGGTGAATACGAGGCCATCAGCCAGCTGCTGAAGAACCAGGTGCGGCGCGGCGAGGTGGACCGCTTCAAGTGGACCGACCGCGACGGCAAGACGCTGGTGGCCCAGGACGTTCCCGACGTGCTCGCGGCGCCGAGGTGGTTCGTACGCGTCGCGGCGATCGATCACTCCGAGCAGACGATCGACGTGACGGCCGGCGGGGTCGGCTATGGAACGCTGAGCGCCGACATGACGCCGGTCAAGGCGCAAAACCGCCTCTGGCATCAGTTCGTCAAGCAGCTGCAGATCGTGGCGGTCACGCTCTTCCTGATGCTGCAGTTCATCTGGCTCATCTTCCGCGGCAACCTCGGCACGCTGCGCATGCTGGCCGAGGGCGCGAACCGCTTCAGCCGCGGCGACCACGCGGTGCGCATCGACGCGGAAGGCGCTCCGGAAGTTCAGCTCGCGGCCGAGGCGTTCAACAACATGGCGAACAACACGGAGCGCCTCATCGCCTCGCTCGGCGAAAGCGAGTCGAAGAACAAGCTGCTCGCGACGATCGTCGAGCAGTCGAGCGAGGCGATCTGGACCCGCAACCTGCGCGGCAACGTCACCAGCTGGAACTCCGGAGCCGCCGCGATGTTCGGCTACCGGCCGGAGGAGGTCATCGGCCACGCGCTGAACGTGGGCGGATCGACGCCGGAAGAGGAAGAGGCGCGCATGCGGCGCATCGTGGCGGGCGAGAAATTCTCCTACGACGCGCGCGCCACCACCCGCGCAGGCACGGCCATCGACATCCAGGTCGCCGTGGCGCCGCTGCTCGACGACTCGAACCAGTGCATCGGCAGCATCGCCGTGGCGCGGGACGTCACGCAGCGCAAGCGGAGCGAGGAGGCGCTACGCCTGGCACGCGAGGCCGCGGAGCTCGCGAACCACGCGAAGAGCTCGTTCCTCGCCAGGATGAGCCACGAGATCCGCACGCCCATGAACGGGGTGCTGGGCATGGCCGAGCTGCTGCTCGAGACCGGGCTCACGAGTACGCAGCGCAAGTACGCCGAAACGGTGCAGCGCTCCGGCAAGAACCTGCTCGGCCTCATCAACGACCTGCTCGATTTCTCCAAGATCGAGGCCGGCAAGCTCGAGCTCGAGAACGCCGACATGGATCTGCGCCGCACGATCGAGGACACGGTCGAGCTGCTCGCCGAGCGGGCCCACGTCAAGGGGCTCGAGCTCGCCTGCAGCATCCCCGCCGAGCTCACCACCATGGTGACAGGCGATTCGCTGCGCCTCGGCCAGGTGCTGACCAACCTCATCGGCAACGCGATCAAGTTCACGGAGCACGGGTCGGTGGTGGTGCGCGTGGCGGGCGTCGAGGAGGCCGAAAAGAGCGTCACCATGCGCTTCGACGTCAGCGACACCGGCGTCGGCATCAAGCCTGAGGCCCAATCGCGCATCTTCGACGAGTTCATGCAGGCCGACGGCTCGACCACGCGCAAGCACGGCGGCTCGGGTCTCGGCCTCGCGATCAGCAAGCAGCTGGTGGAGATGATGGGGGGAACCATCCACGTCGAGTCCTCGCCTGGGGCGGGCTCGACCTTCTGGTTCACCAGCAAGTTCGAGAAGCAGCCGATCCAATCGCAGCATAGCGTGCGCTCGGCCCCGATCGGCCTGCTCACCGGCGTGCGTGCGCTGATCGTCGAGTCGAGCGCCATCAACAGCGGCATCCTGCATTCGCACATGAGCAACTGGGAGATGAACATCCGGGCGGCGGCGACGCCGAAGCAGGCGAGCGATCTGCTCGCGGAAGCCGCCGCGCGCGGCGTGCCCTACGACATCGCGCTCGTCGACCTGGCGAAGCCCGGCCTGGACGCGCTCGAGTTCGCGCGCGGGCTGCGCCGGCGGGCCGAGTTCGCGAGCCTGCGACTGGTGATGCTGACCCGCCGCCATGCCGATGTGCGCAGCGCGCGCGACGCCGGCTTCGACGCGTGCCTGGTCAAGCCGGTGCGCCAGACGGTGCTCTACGAAAGCCTGGTGAACGCAATGGCGGGCCGCTCGCAGGATCCGGTCGAGGCGGCGCCGGTGTCCAAGCCGGCCAGCACCGCTCCGGCCGCGGTGCGCGGCAATATCCTCCTGGTCGAGGACAACCTCATCAACCAGCAGGTCGCGCTCGGCATCCTCCAGCTGCAGGGCTATAGCGTGACCGTGGCGGCGAACGGCAAGGAAGCCCTCGAAGCCCTCGCGCTCGGCTCGTTCGACCTGGTCCTCATGGATTGCCACATGCCGGAGATGGATGGCTTCGAGTGCACCGCGGAGATCCGCAAGCGCGAGCAGTCCCTGGGCGGCAAGGCCATCCCGATCGTCGCCCTGACCGCGAACGCCATGGCGCAGGATCGGGAGGAATGCCTGAATGCCGGCATGGACGACTACCTGAGCAAGCCGTTCAGCATGCAGACGCTCCAGGACATGCTCGACCGCTGGATGCCGCAAGCCGGTGCCTCACAGGCGGCCAGCGCGGCGCAAGCGCAGGCCGCGGCGCCGCGGCAGGCCAAGGGCCCCGGAATTCTGGACCGCCAGGTACTCGACCAGCTCGGCACCCTGCGCACCAACGGCAGGCCCGAGCTGCTCGCCCGCACGATCGACCTTTACCTCGTCGAGTCGCCGAAGCTGGTGCAGAAGCTGAAGCACGCGGCGAGCGCGAACGACGTCCCGGAGATCGCCCGCTCGGCGCATTCGCTCAAGTCGTGCAGCGCCAACGTCGGCGCCACGCTGCTGAGCCGGTATTGCGCCGACATCGAGGCCTCCGCGCGGCGCTCGGACACCAAGGAAGCGCGCAGCCTCTTCGCCAAGATCGAGAGCGAGCATGGCCGAGTGCAGTCGGCCCTGAGCGCGGAAGTCGAGCTGCTGGCTAGCGAAGCTTGAGCACCGGCCACGCAGAGCTCGAGTTGCGGGAAAGGCCGCTGGACAACACCCCGGTCACGGCGGGGCTCTATATCGCGCACATTGCGGTGCCGTGCCGGGACCTCGAGGAAGCCGCGCGCTGGTACGCAGAGGTGCTGGGCGCGCAGCCGGTGCGCAAACTGAAAGACCGCGTCACGTTCAGCTTCGGTGGCGTGCTGCAGCTCGTCTGCCACCTCGAGCGGCGCGCGGTCGTCGACAACCCGCGCGCCTATCCGCGGCATCACGGCCTCACGTTTCTGCGCATGGAGGATTTCGCCAGGATGCGGGACCACGTTCTCAGTTCCGGCGCCAAGTTCCTGGTGCGCCCGGCGCTGCGATTCGCGAATACACCCCACGAGCACCAGACCTTCATGGTGGCCGATCCTTCCGGCAACGTGGTCGAGTTCAAGTGCTACGTCCGGCCGGAGAACAGCTACTAGGTGACGACGATCGCCCGGTAGTCGTTGACGTTGGTGCGCGTGGGCCCGGTCGTCACGAGGTCGCCGAGCGCGCTGAAAAAGCCGTAGCTGTCGTGCTTCGCCAGCAGCGCTCTGGCGTCGCGGCCCCGCTTCATGCTGTCGGGAGAAAGAAGGGCGCCTGCATTGCTCTCGCTGCCGTCGATGCCGTCGGTGTCGCAGGCAATGGCCCATGTTCCGCCGGTCTCGATGCCGAGCGAAAGCAGGAATTCCTGGCAGCGCCCGCCGCGGCCGCCCTCGCCGCGGATCGTGACCGTGCACTCTCCGCCGGAGATGAGGGCCACCGGCGGCTTCCAGGGCTTGCCGTACCTGCGGATCTCGTTCACCAGCGACGCGAACACCTTGGCCACCTCGCAGGCTTCGCCGGTGAGGGTATCGCCGAAGATCACCGGTTCGACGCCTTTCGTCCTGAAAATCGCGGCGGCGGCTTCGAGCGATCGATGCGGCGTGGCGATGACCTTGTTCTCGACCCGCGCGAACACCGGGTCGCCCGGTTTCGGGGTCTCGTCGGCGCCCCTCTCCAGCCGATGCTTCACGGCGCGCGGCGGGATGACGTGGTAGCGGGCGAGGATCTCGCGGGCATCGGCGTAGGTGGTCGGATCGGGCGCGCACGGCCCCGAGGCGATGTGCGTGGGCTCGTCGCCGGTCACGTCCGAGATGATGAGCGCGACCACCGGCGCCTCGCAGGCGGCGGCGAGACGACCGCCGTGGATCGCCGAGAGATGCTTGCGCACGGTGTTCATTTCCTGGATCGCAGCGCCGCTGAGCAGCAGCTCGCGCGTGACGGCCTTGAGCTCCTCCATGGGGATGTCCGAGGCGGGAAGCGAAAGCAGGCTCGAGCCGCCGCCCGAGAGCAGGGCGAGGAGAAGATCGTCGGCCTGAAGTTTTTTTGTCTTTTCTAGAATCTCCCTCGCCGCAGCCTCGCCGGCTTCGTCCGGGACCGGATGGCCGGCCTCGACCACGCGGATTTTGCGGGTGGGCAAGCCGTGACCGTAGCGGGTGATGGCTATGCCCTCGAGCTCGCCGCGGTAGCTCTTCTCCACCGCGAGCGCCATCGAGGCTGCGGCTTTGCCTGCGGCCGCGACGAAGGTGCGGCCGCGCGGCGGCGCCGGCCGGTGCGGCGCCAGGATGTGCAGCGGGTCGGCCGCCGCGACGGCGGCACGGAAGCTCTCCTCGAGCAGCTCCCGCATCAGGCGGGCGCGAAGCTCAGCTTCGCGGCATCCGGCCCGAGGTTGAAGTACTTCGGATACGTCTCGCTGAACACCCGCCTGATCTCGTCGGCGGGGACGTCACCGTAGGTGCCGCGGTCGCGCACGTATTCCATGTGCCTGCGGTTGTCCTCGTCGAACGGGTGGAACAGCGAATCGGTCCTGCCATCGAATTCGAGCGGCTTCACGCGGAACCGGGTGCACAGCGCGAGATTGAAGGCCGGTGTCGCCTTCACCCAGCTTCCCTCGAGCAGGAGCTCCGTGTAGCCGTGGAACACGAAGAGATCGGTGCCCATCTTCGCCGTGAGCTCGGGAGTCGTGATGTGGTTCCTGACGTCGGCGTAACCGACGCGCGCCGGGATGCCGACGGCGCGCGCGCACGCGGCCAGCAGCGCCGCCTTGGGCACGCACCAGCCGCTGCCCTGCTCGATGCACACCGAGGCACGGTAGCTGTCGTCGAGGGTGAAGTTCTGGAATGGGTTGTAGCGGATCCGGTCGCGCACCGCGTAGTAGAGCGAGACGGCTTTTTCGCGGTCGTCCTTCCCTTTTAAGTGTTCTTTGGAAAAGGCGATTACGGCCGGGTGATCGCTGTCGACGAATCGCCCCGGCTTCAGGTACCCGCTCATTTGTCGAGCTTCATGAGCCGGCGCGTGCCGGCGAAGAGACCGCTCGCCTGGTCGGCGAGCCCGTCGACGACGGAAAAGTGATGGGTCCCCGGCATCGCGATATCGCCGGCGAAGGCGGCGCGCCAGCGCTCGCCGATGAGGGCGTTCTGGCGATGAAACTCGCTCGATTCGTCGCCGCCGACGCAGGTCATGACGGGGCATCGGGTGGCGGGCATCATCAGCGCCGGCGAAACATGGGCGGCCGACGCCTCGTCCAGGCGCAGATCGGGCTGCAGAAAATCGACCTGGATGAGCGGACGCAGGTCGTACACCCCGCTGATGGCAAGCGCGCCCTTCCAGAGATCCTTCGGCAGGCGCCGGTCGAACGCGGGCCACAGCGCGCACATCATCATCGCGGCGAGGTGGCCGCCCGCCGAATGGCCGCCGACGTAGAGGCGATCCTGGTCCATCCCGTACTCTTCGGCGTGCAGCCACAGCCAGCGGCTGGCACGCAGCATCTGCCGAACGATGTCCTCGATGCTGACCTTCGGGCACAAGTCGTAGTTGACCACCGCGAGCGAGATGCCCGCGTCCACCAGCGCCGGCGCGAGGAACGAGAAGTCGCTCTTGTCGAGCGAGCGCCAATAGCCGCCGTGGATGAACATGAAGCAGCTGCCGTCGCCCTTGCGCGCCGGGAAGAGATCGAGCTTCTCCCCGGGCATCGCGCCGTAGGCCAGGTCGAGCTGGCAGCTCATCCGGCTGCGCGCCTGCGCCGAGGACTGCTGCCAGCGCGCGAAGTACTGAGCATGCTCTGCAACGAGCTCGCGGTTGTTGTATTCGCGGCTGAGGAAGGCCTGGTCGGGCGCGTTCATCTTCAAATTCTACGTTCGGGCGACCTGCTTCAGCCAAACAACCGGCTTGCCGAGCGCCTGTCCGAGGTGCTTGCCTTCCGGGTCGGCCAACGCCGCCTCGCGGGCCTTGCGGATGGCCGCCGCCTGCTCGCGGGCGTCGGGCGTCGGTGGGTTCTCGACCAGCGCATCGACGATGGCGAGGAAGTTCGCCTTGCCGCGCCGGTGGGTCTCGCCGTAGCCCTTGATGAGGCGGGCGCAGTCGGCCACCTCGAGCGCCAGCGCCGCGTCGCGCCCGGCGGCCGCGGCCACGAGAGCAAGCCAGCGCTCGATCAGCTCCTGCTCCTCGTGATAGCGGTAGCTGAACGGGCGCAGCGGCCGCAGCCACGCAAGCGAGCGCACCAGCAGGAAGCCCGAGACGCCGCTCGTCTTGACGTGCAGGCCGACGTTGTAGGTGTCGAGCTTGCCGCGCCTTTCGGCCCACGCAACCAGCTTTTTTCCAAGGTATCTTGGTAAAACAGAGGCGAATTCCTCGATGCCGGGCTTCAGGTAGTCGATTACCACCACCGGCTCGCCGTTCTTGGCGCCCACCTCCTTGCGGATCCTCTCGAAGCGCGAGGCACGCGTCTTCAGATCGGCGACGCGGATGATGTCTTCGTACGCCATCCAGAGCGCGAGGTGGCGAGCGACTTCGGCCGCGAGCCTGCCCTCGCCGTCGAGGAAGGGCTGCATGCGCCGCTCGTACAGCTTGGCATAGCGCTCGCCCTGGTACTCGCGCAGCCGCTTCAGCGCGAGCCGCATCACCTCGTGCAGCTCGCTCGCGCGCCGCGGCGCCGCCGGCTCGCCCGGCGCGGGACGCTGGCCGAGCGCGATCTCATACCCGGCGCCGAAGCCGCGCAGGCTCGCCTCGGCTCCGCGGCCGCCCTGCCGGATCGCCTGCTCGCAGACCGCGCGCGTGAGCGGCAGCACGCCGCTTCCCGCCATGGCGCCGAAGAGCACGGCGTTGATCACGGTGCCGCTTTCCTGCGCGAGCTTGCGCATGTCGAAGAGCAGCGAGCGCCGCGCAAGTTGCCTCGCCGCCTCCACGACGCGCTCGCCGTCGTAGCGGCCGTCGGCCATCTGCATTTTTTCGACCGTGGCATAGATGCGATGGGTCGAGGCGATGAGCGTGGTGCGCTCGGGGCTCACGTAGCCGTTCGTCATGGCGCGACCGGCTTCGATCAGCTCGGAAGCCACCATGATGTCGACGTTGCCGGGGCTCGGAGTCAGCGAGAGCACGGGTTCCCGGCCGCCCAGGTCGGTCTTCCTCGCCGGAAAGATCTCGAGGTAATAGGTCGTCGCCCCGGTGCGCTGCGCCACCCCCGGGATCGAAGTTGCCTGCGCGGGCAGGCCCGACTGCGTGGCGGCTTCCATCAGCCAGTCGGCCATCACGCCGCCGCCTTCGCCGCCCAGCGCCGCGATGAGAATCGTGACCGGACGCTCGGGAAGAGTCATATGAACAGGCCTCTCAGCTTTGCCTTGAAGCGATCGAAGGCGCGCGGGTTCTGGATCACCTCGGCTCGATAGAACGATGGGCACAGCACCGCGGCGTGCGCGTTCTCGCCGCACAGGCCGCAGCCGACGCAGCCGTCGATCACGGTCGCGACCGGGTCGCGGCGCAGCGGGTCGGGGTTGTCCTTGACGGTGAGCGTCGGGCAGCCCGAGAGCCGGATGCACGAGTGGTCGCCGGTGCAGGTGTCTTCATCGACGCCGTATTTCACCCGGACGTGCCTCTGCCCATTTTTCAATTTTTCAGAGACCTGAGGGCGCAACCGCCTCTGGCGTTCGAGCTGGCATTCGCCTTCGGCGACGATGACCTTGAGGCCTTTTTCTTTCGTGGTCATGGCCTCCTTGTAGGTCTTCGCCATGTCCCCGACGCGATAGTTGTCCACCGTGCGCATCCACTTCACGCCCAGCCCCGTCAGCGTGTCTTCGATGGTGCGGTCTGCATGCACGGAGCTGCGCCCCTCGGATTCGCTGCGCGCCTCCTCAGACGGCGAGGAGATGAGCTCCTGCGTGCCGGTGGCCGAGGCATAGCCGTTCTTCATGATGACCAGCACGCCGTCGCCCTTGTTGAGCAGGTTGGAGGCGACGCCGGAGAGCAGGCCGTTGTGCCAGAAGCCGCCGTCGCCCATCACCGAGACCGGGCGCTTCGACGACATCGGCCCGACGCCCGCCGCGCTCGCCAGGCTCATGCCGTAGCCGAGCAGCGTGTTGCCCTGCGAGAAGGGCTCGAAGCTGGCGAAGGCAAGGCAGCCGACGTCCATCGAGACGTGCGGCCGGCCGATGTCCTGCGCCACCAGCTTCATCGCCGAGAACACCGGCCGCTCCGGGCAGCCGATGCAGAAGGTCGGCGGCCGCGCCGGCAATGCCGCCAGCAGGTTGCCTGCAGTCTCCCTTGTTTTCTTGACTCCATTCAACCACTCGGAACCCCGAGACGCATTCAGGTGAGGTGCATGCTGTGCGAGGAATTTCGACACGCCGCGCACCAGCGACTCGGTGTTGTACTCGCCGGCCATGTGCATGCAATCCTTGCCGTGCAGCTCCGAAGCGACGCGGGCACGCCGGAGGATCGTGG
>JBJMWH010000114.1:0-3492 GCA_045810245.1 Burkholderiales bacterium
CTCCTTATGGTCGTAGTTGTAATCTCCGCCACCCTCACATTAATGACCCACGTGCGTGGCGAAGATCCGAAGCCACCTGCGCAGAAAGTAGGCGTAAGCAGCTCCGAGCTCTTTGTCGGCGCAGTCCCGCGTGCGGGCGACACGGAGGTGACCGTGCTGGATGTGACGTACCTTCCGGGCGCGATCAACCCGCGCCACTTCCACCCGGCGGCGGTAACCTTCCATGTCATTTCAGGTACGCCGGTGTTCCAGGAGGACGACAAGGCGCAAATGACCCTGAAGCCTGGCGACAGCCTGCTGATTCCTGCGGGGACGACGCATTCGCACTGGAATCCCAGCCAGACCGAGGGCGTGCGCTGGCTGGAGTTCATCGTCGCCGAAAAAGGCAAGGGACGTTCGATTCGCAAGCCTTGAGCACGCAGGCAAGCCAAGAGGACCTGGAGCGGGTGAAGGGAATCGAACCCTCGTATGCAGCTTGGGAAGCTGCCGTTCTGCCATTGAACTACACCCGCCCAGCCCCGATCATACTGGGATGATCATCGTCCAGCGACTCCTCGGCGCCGTTGTGGGCATCCTGTTTCTCCTGGCGGCGTTGGTGTTCGCCTCCGTCGCGCTCGGCATCGCGCTCGCCATCGGCGTCGTGGTCTGGGCGTGGCTGTGGTGGCGCACCCGCTCGCTGCCGCGCCGCCGCGTGATCGAGGGCGAGTATCGCGACGTCAGCCACCTGGAGAGCCTGGAAGACCGACGCAGCGAGCGCCTCTAGTATCATTGGGCCTGTGATCCAGGTGACCGTGAACGGCAAGGCCCACTCTTTCGAATCCCCGCTCGGGATCGGCGCGCTGCTTTCCAGGCTTGAACTTTCCGGCAAGAAGATTGCGGTGGAGCGAAACGGGGAAATCGTGCCGAAGAGCGCGCACGCTGCAACCATGGTCTGCGACGGTGACCAACTCGAGATCGTCGTCGCGGTAGGTGGGGGTTAAATGAAGGATGCGCTGGTCATCGCGGGCAAGAGTTACTCGTCGCGCCTTCTCGTCGGCACCGGCAAGTACCGCGATTTCGCCGAAACCCGCGCCGCGGTCGAGGCCTCGGGCGCGCAGATCGTGACCGTCGCGATCCGCCGCACCAACATCGGCCAGAACCGCAACGAGCCGAGCCTGCTCGACGCGCTGCCGCCCTCCCGCTTCACGTATCTGCCGAATACCGCCGGCTGCTACACCGCGGCCGATGCGGTGCGCACGCTGCGCCTCGCGCGCGAGCTTCTCGATGGCCACGAGCTGGTGAAACTCGAAGTGCTGGGCGATCCGCACACGCTCTATCCGAACATGCCCGAGACCCTGGCCGCGGCCGAGACCCTGGTCAAGGAAGGCTTCAAGGTGATGGTGTACTGCTCCGACGACCCGATCCAGGCGCAGATGCTGGAGGCGATCGGCTGCGTCGCGGTCATGCCGCTCGCCTCGCTCATCGGCTCGGGGATGGGCATCCTCAATCCGTGGAACCTGCAGCTCATCCTCGAGAAGGTGAAGCTGCCGGTGCTGGTCGACGCCGGTGTGGGCACCGCCTCCGACGCGGCCATCGCGATGGAGCTCGGCTGCGACGGCGTGCTCATGAACACTGCTATCGCCGCCGCGCGCGACCCGGTGCTCATGGCCACCGCGATGCGCAAGGCGGTCGAGGCCGGCCGCGAGGCATTCCTCGCCGGCCGCATGCCGAAGAAGCTCTATTCGGCCGCACCGAGCTCGCCTGCAGAAGGAAAGATCGCGCCGAAGGCCGCTTGAACCGGCCAATTCGAAGTTACGTTCTGAGACAGGGGCGCACGACCCCGGCACAACAGCGCGCGCTCGAGCTTCTCGCTCCTAAATACCTCGTTCCGTTCAGGGCGGAGCTCATTTCCGCCAAAGCGATGTTTGGCAGAACCGCACCGCTCGTGCTGGAGATCGGCTCGGGGATGGGCGAGACCACGGCATCGATCGCGCAGGCACATCCCGAAGCGGACTTCATCGCGGTGGAGGTCCATGGCCCGGGCGTGGGGAGCCTGCTCAACCGGATCGAGTCGCTGCAGCTATGCAACCTGCGGGTCATCCGCCACGACGCGGTCGATGTGCTCGCCAAAATGATCGCCGACGCGAGCCTCGCGGCGATCCACCTCTTCTTTCCCGATCCCTGGCCGAAGAAGCGCCACCACAAGCGCCGCCTGGTGCAGCCCCAATTCGCGGCGCTCGCGGCGCGCAAGCTCGCGCCCGGCGGCACGCTGCACGCGGCGACCGACTGGGGCGACTACGCGGAGCACATGAACGCGGTTCTTTCCCGCGAGCCCCTGGTTGAGACGGCGACGGCGGGCTTCACCTGGAGGCCGGCGACGAAATTCGAAGCGAGAGGCAAGCGCCTGGGCAATCCGATCAGCGACCTGTACTGGAGGAGGCGAGCCGCACCATGATCGTCGCCGACGAGATCATCCCCGCGCGCGCGGGCTGGAGCCGCGTGCTCAAGCGCGGCGAAGTGCTGCGCCTCATCGACCTCGAGGGCCGGCAGGCGGTCGATTTTCTGTGCTACAACGCCGCCGACTACGAGGACCGCTACGCCGCCGCCGATACGATGAAGATCAACGGCAACATCTTCGTGCGCAAGGGAACCGTTCTCTACTCGGTGAACTGCAACCCGATGTTCACCGTGATCGAAGACACCTGCGGGTCCCATGACACCATCGGCGGCTGCTGCTCCTCGGCGCTCAACCGGCGCCGCTACGGCAAGCCCGACGATCCGAACTGCCGGCAGAATTTCCTGCGCGAGCTGGCGCGCTACGGCATGGGGCCGCGCGACCTGACCGCCAACCTGAACTTCTTCATGTACGTGCCGGTCGCCGCCGACGGCGCCATGGACATGGGGCCGAGCATTTCGAAGCCGGGCGACTACGTCGAGCTGCGCGCGGAAATGGACGCGCTCGCGGTGATCTCGAACTGCCCGCAGATGAACAACCCGGTGAACAATTTCAACCCGACGCCGGTGCGGGCGCTGGTCTATCGGGGAGA
Source organism: Burkholderiales bacterium (assembly GCA_045810245.1). Lineage (GTDB taxonomy): Bacteria > Pseudomonadota > Gammaproteobacteria > Burkholderiales > SG8-39 > SCGC-AG-212-J23. The sequence goes on from JBJMWH010000114.1 coordinate 3,027, forward strand.
AAGGCCTCCAGCAGGTCGTTGAGGAAGCGCCGCCCGCGCTCGGTGGGCCGGATACGCTTCCAGTCGCGCGCGACCAGGCCTTTCTTCTCGGCATCTTCCAGCTGTGACTGAATCAAATGGATGGGCAGCCCGGTGCGCTCGCTGAAGAGCACGACGTCGAAACCGTCGACCAGGCGCAGCGCATTGAGCATGAACTCGAATGGCAGCTCCGCGGCGGGCACCACGCTTTCCTCCACGCGCGCATCGGGCTTCATGTATTCGCTGGGTTGCTTGGCGCGCGCATGGCGCGTCACACGGTCGGGGAAGCTGAGCTTGCCGTGCGCGCCGGCGCCGATGCCGAGGTAGTCGCCGAACTGCCAGTAGTTGAGGTTGTGGCGGCAGCCCCGCCCCGGGCGCGCGTTGGCGGATGTCTCGTAGTGCTCGTAGCCCGCCGCGCTCAGGCCTTCTTCGGCCGCGAGCTGCATGT
>JBJMWH010000115.1:0-4546 GCA_045810245.1 Burkholderiales bacterium
GGCGTGCGCTACTGGTACAGCGAGTCCAAGACCACGCGCAGCCACAATGCCCAGCGCCTGGTCCCGTCCCTGGGAGACCCGACCTCGGTTCTCACCTACGACGACCTGAAAACGCACGCCCTGGAGCTGCACGGGCGCAAGAACCTTCCGCGCGGCCTGTTCCTGAAGGGCAACGCCGGCCTCGGCGACACCAGAAGCGGTTCGTTCGACGACGAGGATTTCGCCCGCGGCCAGGATAAGTTTTCCGACACGACCTCGACCGTGAAGGGCAATAGGCTGACCTATTTCACCATCGACGCGGGTAAAGAGATCGTGCGCACTAGAAATGGGGCGGCGGGTCTTTTTGTGGGCTTCAGCTATTGGGCGGAGCGGCTGGACGCTTATGGGCTGGTGGTCACGGTGCCGGTCCCGGCTCCTCCCGACAACGGCCGAAGGTTGGCGGATTCGGTGCCCGTGATCAGCAACGAGGTGACTTGGCAGTCGTTGCGCGTCGGTCTGACCAGTACGGCCATCCTCGGTCCGGGAACCCGGCTCACATTCGACGGCGCGTTGATTCCGTATGCCAAGGTGCGCGACGAAGACAGCCATTGGCTGCGGCAAAGCCCGAACGATCTCGGTCAGGCGCCCAACATCCATATCAAAGGCGAGGGCTACGGGTTCCAGCTCGACCTCGAGGTGCGCCAGGCGATCCAGAACAACTGGGAGGTCGGCGCGGGACTGCGGTACTGGCTGCTGCGTGCCACGGACGGGACCCGCAGCGCCGTGGGTATCAGCGTGCCGCTGTCCGAGCTGGAATCGCAGCGCTTCGGGCTGACCCTGGGGGTGACGCGTAGATGGTGACGAGGCTTCTCCCCGCGCTCGTCTTCGGCGTCGTCGCGTGCGCCGCGGCGGCGCAGATTCCTTCGGGCACGCCGGTGCGGGATGGCGTGCCGACGCTCGCCCCGATCCTCGAGAAGGTGACGCCGGCGGTGGTGAATATCGCCGTGCTCCAGAGAAGCCCCGAGGAGCAGAATCCGCTGCTGCGCGATCCGTTCTTCCGCCGGTTCTTCGGCGTGCCGGGGCAGTCCGAGCCGCAGATCGCCGCCGGCTCGGGCGTGATCGTCGACGCGAAGAACGGCTACGTGATGACCAATGCGCACGTCGTGAAGGACGCGCGCGAAGTGCTCGTTACGCTGAAGGATAACCGCAGGCTGCCCGCCAAGCTGGTCGGCGCCGATCCCGGCACCGACATCGCCGTGGTGCGGGTCGAGCCGAAGAATCTGGTCGACGTGAAGTTCGGCGATTCCGACGCGCTCCAGGTCGGCGACTTCGTGATCGCGATCGGCAACCCGTTCGGCCTGGGCCAGACCGCCACCTCGGGCATCGTCTCGGCGCTCGGCCGGAGCGGCTTGTCGATGGAAGGCTTCGAGCACTTCATCCAGACCGACGCCTCGATCAATCCGGGCAATTCCGGCGGCGCGCTCGTGAACCTCAAGGGGGAGCTCGTCGGCATCAACACGGCGATCATCGGCCCGTCCGGCGGCAACGTGGGCATCGGCTTCGCGGTCCCGGTGGTGATGGCGCATGCCGTCTTCGAGCAGATCCTCAAGTTCGGCGAGGTGAAGCGCGGGCGCCTCGGAATCAGCATGACCGACGTGGTCGGCGGCGAGGGCGCGACGATCGCCGAGGTGCAGCCTGACTCGCCCGCCTCGAAGGCCGGCGTGCGCAAGGGCGACGTGGTCACGGGCTTCAACGGCCGGCCGGTGCGCGGCGCGGCCGAGCTGCGCGCGCGGCTCGGCGTCGTGCCGGTGGGCGACTCGGTCGAGCTGCAGGTTCAGCGCGGCGGCGAAAAGCGCACTCTCAAGGCGCAGATCGGCGCGATCGAGAGCGCCGCGAGCGGCGGCGAAGCGGTGCAGGAGCTCGCCGGCGCCGTGTTCCGAGAAGTCAGCAAGGCCGGCCTTCCGGGGCCCGACCGCGCGGTGCTGGTGACCGCGGTCAAGCCCGAGTCGCCCGCGTACCGCCACGGCCTGCGCGCCGGCGACCTCATCGTCGGCGTCAACGCGCGGCGCGTCAGCTCGGTGAAAGAGCTCACCGCGGCGCTCAAGACGCGCGGTGGCGTGCAGGTCAACGTGCTGCGCGGCGACAACATGCTCACGATTCCCGTGAGCTGAAGAAATCGGGGTCAGACCCGGTCAGACCCCAATCTCGTCTGGTTGGACCAAGGTCCAATATCGACCCTGGCGGGGTTATCGCTATTGTTGACCTCCTCCGAAAGCACGGGGCACCGAAGATGAATTCCCCATTCCTCACTGTGGCGGCGGTCGCACTTTTTGCAGGCTGCGCCAGCGCGCCCGAGCGCGCACCGCGGACGATGGGAGACCTCGTCGCGGCACGGCAAGCCGACGACCTCGCGCGCGCGAATGCGGCGCGGCACCTGAGCGAGCAACTGGTGCAGCGCGCCGAACGCAAGGTCAAGGCTGCCAAGCCGGGCGGCCCGCGGCCGACGATCGACATGCTGGTGATTTCCGGAGGCGGCGACTGGGGCGCCTTCGGCGCCGGCGTGCTGAAGGGATGGGGCCAGGTCAAGGGCGAGCTGGCGCGGCCGCAGTTCGACGCCGTGACCGGAGTCAGCACCGGAGCGATGATCGCGCCGTTCGCTTTCATCGGCGACGACGACGCGGTCGAGCGCATCGTGCGGCTCTACCGCAACCCGAAGCCGGACTGGACCGAGTCGCGCGGCTGGTTGTTTTTCTGGCCGAGCAACCCGTCGTTCTTCGCGCTGCCGGGTCTCGAGCGCGAGATGCGAGAGTCCCTCGACCGGCCGATGCTCGAGCGCATCGCCGCCGAAGCGGCGAGCGGCCGCGTGCTCGCCGTCAATACCACGAACATCGACCTGGGCGACAGCAGCCCCTGGGACATCATCGCCGAGGCGCGCGCCGAGCTTGCCGGCGGCACCCCGGGCCGGGTGCAGAACATCCTGCTCGCGAGCGCCGGCATCCCCGCGGTGTTCCCGGCGCGAGAGATCGGCACTTTTCTCTACGTCGACGGCGCCATCACCGGCAACATCCTCTATGGCGGGCGCGTCGATGAGCAAGACAGCCTTGCGGTGCTTTGGCGCAAGCGCAATCCGGCCACGCCGCTGCCGCGCCTTCGCTACTGGGTCATCTTCAACAACCAGTTCCGGTTCCCGCCGCAAGTCACGCCGCAGAAGTGGCCCGACATCATGTCGCGCGCCACCATCATGGCGACGCAGACCGGGACCGTGAGCGCCATGCGGCACCTCTATGCGCGCGCAGAGCTGAACCGGCTCAAGCAAAAGGCGGAGGTGGAGGTGCGCGTCATGGCGGTGCCGGAATCATTCGTGCCGTCGGTGCCGGGGACCTTCCAGAAGGAAGTGATGAACGCGCTCGCCGACCTCGGCGAGAAGATGGGCGCCGACCCGGCGAGCTGGCGCGACACGCCGCCCGACTGACCCAAGTAGGACCAACGTCCAATATCGGTTGCGGCGGCGCAAGATTATCTTGGGCGAATCCCAACCCGGACATGCCCATCATGATGAAAAAACTCGCAACAATCGCCACTTTGCTTGCCGCGGCGCCGACCCTGGCGTTGGCGCAGTCGTCCCAGCGCGCGGGCAAGAACGAGATTTACCTTGCGCCGGTGTTCACCGACGGGAAGAGCTATTCCTTCGAGGGCGGCAGCACCGCCAAAACCGACACCGGCTATGGCCTGCTTTTTGGATGGGCGCGCAACTTCAGCCCGCACGTCACCGGCGGCCTCGAGATCGAGTGGGACAACCAGGACTACCGCGCGAAGGTGCAGCCCGGACTGGGAAACCCCAACATCGCCGCCAACATCAACGGCACGGTCGAGTCGCGCACGATCCGGTTCAACGGCAGCTACAACTTCTCGAGCGCCGCGTTCACGCCTCTTGTCACGGGGGGCCTGGGGTGGACCTGGGTCGACACCAACATCCCGTCCGGCCTGCCGGAGAGCTTCTGCTGGTACTACCCGTGGTATGGCAGTTACTGCGCGACGGCCACGCCGACGCACAACACCACCAAGTTCAGCTACAACGTCGGCGCCGGCCTGCGTTACGACTACGGGCGGGGGCTGTTCCGCGCCATGGTGAATCAGCAATGGGTCGATTTCGGCGGCAGCTACGGCTCGTCGGCCGTGACCCAGTTCCGCGTCGATTTCGGAACCAAGTTCTGAAGGAGCGATGAGTCGCTAGGAGCGGCATGAAGCGCGCGGCCTACGCCATCGGGGCGATCGTTCTGGCGGCGGTGCTTGGCGTGTTGCTCCTCGGGCCCGCTCTTGTGGACCGGCCCGCGGTTCAGGCGGAGATCCAGCAGCGCCTGTCGAAGGCGCTGCAAGGCCAGGTGACCTGGGAGGCGCTCGAGGTCGCGCTCTTCCCTGCGCCGCACGGCGAGCTGCGCAAGCTCCGCGTCGAGATCCCGAACAAGCTCGGCGCGACTGCGGACCAGGTGGACGTCTACCTTCGCCTGTGGCCGTTGCTGCGCGGACGCACGCAGATTTCTTCCCTGACGCTGAAGAAGCCAAGCAT
>JBJMWH010000116.1:0-7196 GCA_045810245.1 Burkholderiales bacterium
TGGGGAACGGCACGCAGCGCCGCACGTCTACGAGCAGCCTCTAGGGCAACCTGGCAGGGTACGCGGCTTGCAGCTCCTGGTTTTTCGACCACCCACCGGAGGAAATAGAATGCACAAGTTACTTTGCGCCGTGTTCTTGGGACTGTTGGCCGTTTCATGCGCGCAGGACCAGCGTGTGAAACCCGCGGCATCGACCGTGAGCCCGAATGACCCGAGGGCGTCCGCGGGGGCGAGCGCCGGCTCCAGCAAGGAGACCGGCGATACCCAGGCGCGCCACGATGACAACCCGCAGGACAAAGCGCCCAAGAAGTAGTGAAGTCGCCGGCAACCGGGAAAGCGGCCTGCGGGCCGCTTTCTTTTTGCCTACACTACGGCGCGATGCTGATCGTGCCGGAGAGGGAGATCGAGATCGTCGCGGTGCGCGCGCAGGGCGCCGGCGGCCAGAACGTCAACAAGGTCTCGAACGCCGTGCACCTGCGCTTCGACGTGCGCGCCTCGTCGCTCCCCGAGGAGGTGAAGGCGCGGCTGCTCAGCTTGGGCGACCAGCGCATCACGCGCACCGGCGTGGTGGTGATCAAGTCGCAGCAGCACCGCAGCCTGGAGATGAACCGCGCCGAGGCGATCGCGCGCCTGAACGCCCTCGTCGCCGCGGCGGCCCATGTGCCGAAGACCCGCAGGCCGACGCGCCCGACGCGGTCTTCGAAGAGGAAGCGGCTGGACCTGAAGCGGCACCGCGGCACGATCAAGGCGCTGCGCGGGAAACCGGGGTCGGAGGAAAAATAGGGACAGTCCCTATTTTCGGAAAATAGGGACTGTCCCTATTTTTCCTATTTTTCCACGCCGAGAAGCTCGACTTCGAAGAGCAGCGTGGCGTTCGGCGGAATCACGCCGCCGGCGCCGCGCGCACCGTAGCCGAGGTCGGGCGGAATGGTGAGGTTGCGCTTGCCGCCCACCTTCATCCCGGCGACGCCCTGGTCCCAGCCCTTGATCACCTGGCCGCGGCCGAGCGGAAATGTGAAGGGCTCGTTGCGATCGCGAGACGAATCGAACTTGGCGCCTTTATTTCCGTTATTGTCGAGCCAGCCGGTGTAATGCACCGTGACGCGCTGCCCGCTGGAGGCGGTATCGCCCTGACCGACGACGAGATCTTCGATGCCGAGTGAAGCCATGGGAATCCTCGAACAGGATGAGCCTGCATGTTAGCCGGTGAACTCCCATGTTAGACAAGGTCATCGCCGCCGTGGAGGAGGAGGCCGAGCACCTGGTGGCGGAATTCCACCGTCCGGCGGGACCGCGCGGCCACGAGGGTCATTGCGAAGTGGACCGCGAGATCGAGGAGCGGCTGCGAAAGAGCCTGCATGCCATCCTGCCTGGGGCGTTCGCCGGCGAGGAAACCGGCATGAGCCCGGGCAGCAAGCCGGGCTTCACCTGGGTCGTCGATCCGCACGACGGCACCTTCGAATTCATGCAGGGGCGCCGCGGCTCGGCGGTCTCGGTGGCGCTGCTGCGCGGCGCGCAGCCGGTGCTCGGCGTGGTCTGCAGCCCGATGTCGCCCGATCGCGGCCACGACACGATCGCCTGGGCCGAGGGCGCGGCCTCGATCGTGCGCAACGGCCGCCCCGTGTCGAACGATCTCTCGCGCCAGGCGGTCTACCCGGACGCCTTCGTCTGGGCGACCGCTTCGGCCGCGCTCAAGCCGGCAGCCTGGTCGACCGCGGTCGCTCCGGCGCGCTACATTGCGATGCCGAGCATCGCCTACCGCATGGCGCGCATCGCCGCGGGCGACGGCGTCGCGACCGTATCGCTCCACGGAGTCAACGAATACGACGTTGCGGCCGGCATGGCGCTCATCGCCGCGGCGAACGGCGTGGTGCTCGACGCCGAGGCGCGCGAGGTCGTGCTGCAGGGGAACTCGGTGTCGCGGGTGAGCGGCGTCTTCGCCGGCGCGCCTCATGCGGCGCGCCAGCTCGCCAAGTTCGACTGGAGCCGGGTCGAGCAGGCGCCGCGCTCCGAGCGACGCGTCGTGCTCGGCTTTCCGCGCAAATCGGCATGGCTCGAGCGTGCGCAGGGCGTGCTGCTCGGCCAGGTCATCGGCGACAGCCTCGGCTCGCAGGTGGAATTCAAGATCGCCTCCGAGATCGCGCGGCTCTTCCCGCGCGGCGTGCGCGAGCTCGCGAGCGGCGGCCCCTACCACACCATCGCCGGACAGCCCACCGACGACAGCGAGATGGCGCTGACCCTTGCGCGCTCGATCCTGCGCCAGCGCGGCTTCGAGCCCGACAGGGTCCTCGACGCATACCGCGAGTGGATGCAGACCCGCCCGATCGACATCGGCGAGACCACCGAGCGGGGGCTCCTCGGCCTGCACACCACCGAGAGCGAGTCGAACGGCTCGCTCATGCGCGTGTCGCCGATCGGCCTCTGGGCGGCGGGCGACGCGGCGCGCGCGGCTGCGGCGGCGCGCCAGGATTCGGCGCTCACGCATCCCAACCCGGTGTGCGTCGAAGCCTGCGCCGGCTTTTGCGCCGCAATCGCCGCCGGTGGGGCGGGCGCGGGGCGCAAGGAAATGGTGCAGGCCGCCGCGGCGAACTGCACCGGCCCGGCGCGGGAGGCGATCCTGCGCAACGCCGCTCCCGACGACTTCTCGCGGGGTCGGGCGTTAGTCGCGCTGCAGAACGCTTTCCATCGGCTCGCGAGCGGCGCGAGCCTGGAGGAGTCGCTTGTAAGCACGGTCGGTTGCGGCGGCGACACCGACACCAACGCGGCAATCGCCGGCGCGCTGCTCGGCGCGCGGCACGGCCGCGGCGCCTTCCCTTCGCGCTGGATCTACCGGGTGCTCGCCTGCCGTCCGCTCGCCGAGGCCGCCGACCCGCGTCCGCGTCCGATGGTGTACTGGCCCGACGACGTGCTCGAGCTCGCGGAAGCGCTACTGGGATGAAAAATCGGGGTCAGAGCCCTATTTCCAGCGACGCGCAGCTTTCGGAAATAGGGCTCTGACCCCGATTTGATTCAGTGGTCTTCGAGGCGCGGGATGTTGTCCTCGGCCGGACCGCCGGTATCGGGATCGATCCATTCGGACACGCCGATCTCGGACTCGGCCTCCTGCAGCGATTCGCCGGCGTCGAAGTCGCCCTCGGGCGGGCCGCCGGCGAGGCGGTCGGCCTCGGCTTCGGCGCGCGTCACGAACGGGCCGCGCAGCTCGCCGGCCTTTTTCTGCCAGTAGAAGCCGTCCGGTCGCTTGAGAATCGGCTCTGCGCCGGTTTCGTCGCGCGAAACCGAACTTTTCTTCCGCCGTGCCATCGTTCGATGTTACGCCAAAATCGCAGCGCTGAGTCAAGTGCAATGAGTCAACTGCGATGAGCGAGGAGAGAGCGCCGGTCGACGGCGTCGCGATCGGCGTGATGGTGCTCCTCACGGCGCTGTGGGGTTTCCAGCAGGTGACGGTCAAGTGGATCGCCGCCGATGTCCCGCTGGTGATGCAGGCGGCGCTGCGCTCCATCATCGCGACCGTGCTGCTCCTCGGGTGGGCGCGCCTGCGCGGCGTGGCGCTCTTCGGCGCCGACGGCACCGGCCGCGCGGGGTTCGTCGCGGGCCTGCTCTTCGCCGGCGAATTCGTGTTCATTTACGCGGGCCTGGCGCACACCAACGCCTCGCGCATGTCGGTCTTCATCTATCTCGCGCCGCCGCTCACCGCACTCGGCCTGCACGCGTTCGTGCCAAGCGAGCGCCTGAGCGTGCGTCAGTGGGCCGGCGTGCTGCTCGCCTTCGCCGGCATCGTGGCTGCGTTCGCCGAGGGCTTCGGCCGCGGCGGCGCGACCTGGCTCGGCGACCTGTGCGGCGTGATCGCGGCCGCGCTGTGGGTGGCGACCACGGTCGTGATTCGCGCCACGCGGCTCTCCCGCGCCACCGCGACCAAGACGCTCTTCTACCAGCTCGGCGTCTCGGCGCTCGCCCTGCCGCTCGCCTCGGTGCTGCTCGGGGAGAAAGGCATCGGTGCAGTGACCCCGCTGGTGGCCGCGAGCCTCGCCTACCAGGGCGCCATCGTCGCATTCGCGAGCTATCTCGCCTGGTTCTGGCTCCTCACCCGCTACCGCGCGGCGCCGCTCGCGGTGCTGTCCTTTCTCACACCGATGTTCGGCGTGCTCTCGGGAGCGGTATTCCTCTCAGAGCCGATCAGCCGCACGTTCGTGGCCGCCGCGCTCTGCGTCGCCGTGGGCATCGTCCTCGTGAACCTGCGGCGCTGAGCGCATCTCGGCCGCGAGCAGGTCGGCGATGTCGCGCCGGCCCTGCTCCGAGAGCGCGATCAGCGTCTTCATGTCATGGCGGTGAGGCGCGTTCTGCACGATCTGGCGCTCGTCATACTCCTTGAACCTTCGCAGGATGCCCGCGGCTTCGCGCTCGGAATAGCCCAGGGCGCCGAGGATACGGCCCGTGGCGTCGAGCGCCGAGCCGAGCACTTCGCGCACGGCCGGCACGCCCATTTCGGCATATTCGTAAGCGTCGGTGCGGCTGTGCGCGCGCACCACGATCGGCAGGTCCGGAAAATACCGGCGCGCGCGCTTCACCAGGCGCATGGCGCCCTCGGCATCGTCGATCGCGACCAGGAGCAGCTTCGCATTGCGCGCGCCGGCAGCCTCGATCAGGTCCATGCGCGTCGCGTCGCCGTAGTAGGCTTTCCAGCCGAAGCGGCGCACGGTGTCGATCTGCCCCGGGTCGTGGTCGATGACCGTGGCGCCGACGCCCAGGCCGCGCAGCACGCGCACCACCACCTGGCCGAAGCGCCCGAAGCCCGCGACGATCACGGGATTGGATTCGAGGATCGGGTCGGCCGCGCGTTCGGGCTCCTTGACCTTGAATGAATCCCGCAGCTTGAAGACGAAGGGCGTGCTGAGCATCGAGACCGCCACGGCGGCGTTCAGTACCGCCGCGGTGTCACCGGCCAGGATGCTGCCCGCGGCGCCGAACAGCACGAACGCAAATTCGCCCGCCTGCGACAGCGCCAGCGCGAACGTGCCCGCGTCGGCGCGGTTGCAATAGCCGAAGAGCTGCGCGATGGGGAAGAGGATCGCCAGCTTGAGGAGCACGATTCCGAAAGCGATGCCGAGCACCAGCCAGGGCGCGCGCAGGAACAGGCCCAGGTCGATCGACATGCCCACCGCGATGAAGAACAGGCCCAGCAGCAGCCCCTTGAACGGCTCGATGTCGAGCTCGAGCTCGTGGCGGTATTCGCTGTCGGCGAGCATCACGCCCGCGAGGAACGCGCCCAGGGCCTGCGACAGGCCGACCCATTCCATGAGGGCCGCGGTGCCGAGCACCACCAGCAGCGAGAAGCCGACGAACACCTCGCGCAGCCGCGCCTCGGCGACGAAGCGCAGCACCGGCCGCACCAGCACGCGCCCGGCCGCGATCAGCAGCACGATCATGCCCAACGCTTTCGCGAGGTCGGCGAGATGCCACGCCTCGGATTCGCCGCCGATGGCGCCGAGCACGAGCAGCAGGGGGATGACGGCGAGATCCTGGAACAGGAGCACGGCGAAGGACGCCTGGCCGCCCGGCGTCTGCAGGAGGTTCTTCTCGCCGAGCGTGGCGAGGCCGATGGCGGTCGAGGACATCGCGATTCCCATGCCCGCGACGAGCCCGACGGCGAGCGGCTGTCCGAGCGCGGCTGCGATCGCGGTGACCGCGGCGATCGTCGCCGCGACCTGCACGGCGCCGAGGCCGAAGATCGCGCGGCGCAGCGACCAGACGCGCTGCGGGTTGAGCTCCAGCCCGATCAGAAAGAGCAGCAGCACCACGCCGAATTCGGAGAACTGCAGCACCCTTTGCGGATCCGCGATGAGCGCGAGCCCCCAGGGGCCGATCGCGACGCCGGCAATGAGGTAGCCGAGCACCGAGCCCAGGCCGAGCCGGCGGCAGATCGGCACGGCGATGACGCCGGCAGCGAGACACACCAGGGCCTGCGGGAGATAGCTGTACGTTTCCATGCTTAGAATGTTCGCATGGAAGCAAAGCCGCTCGACGCCGGGCAGTTCAAGGCGGGCATGCGCTCGCTCGCCGGCGCGGTCAACATCATCACCAGCGCGCACGCCGGGCACCGCTACGGCATGACCGCGACCGCGGTGTGCTCGGCCAGCGCCGAGCCGCCGACGGTGCTCGTGTGCATCAACAAGCTCGCCACCACGCACGGCGCGGTGGCGAAAACCGGGGCTTTCTGCGTCAACGTGCTGCGCGCCGACGACTGGCAGCTCTCGACCACGTTCAGCGGCGCGCAGAGCGGCGAGGCGCGCTTCAAGAACGGCAATTGGACCCGGCTCGCCACCGGATCGCCCGCGCTCGTCGACGCACTGGTGTCCTTCGACTGCCGCGTGGTGAAGAAGATGGCGCACGGCAGCCACACCGTGTTTCTCGGCCAGGTCGAGCAGATGCTCCTCGGCCAGAAGGGCAAGCCCCTGCTGTACTCGGAAGGCCAGTACGCCAAGCTCGCTTCGCTCACCATCGGCGAGCCGCTGCCCGAAGGGCTGGATTACTGGGGTTTCTAGGCAAAGAAATCACCGTCGTCCTGGCGGCGAACTTCATCTCGGTCGCCGCCCGGATGAGCCTGGTGACCTTCCTCGGCATCTACTTCGTGCGCGAGGCGGGCATCGCGCTCGCCACGGTCGGCGCGGCGTTCCTGTGCGAGAACCTGCTGCGCGGGCTCCTCGCGCCGTTCTTCGGCGCGCTTTCCGACCGCACGGGCCGCAGGCCCCTCATCCTCGGCGCGTCGCTGCTGACCGCGGCCGTGCTGCCGTGCTTTCTTCTCGTGCACGGCCCGTTCACGCTCTTTGCCTGGAGCCTCGCGATGGGCGTGGCCGGCGCCGTGACCATGCCGGTCGGGAGCGCGCTGCTACTCGACCTCGCGCCGGTCGACCGGCGCCAGTCCGTGCTCGCCGTGAACTATACGGTCGTGAGCGTCGGCTATACGCTTGCCGTGACGCCGGCCGGCTACGTCGCCGAGCAGGGCTATGGGCTGCTTGCCGCGCTGAGCGCCGGGAGCTATCTGCTGGTCCCCATGCTCTATGCCGTGGGTCTGCGCGGGCCGCTCCCGCTCGAGCGGGCATCGGGCGAAGGGTTCTACAAGAGTCTCGCTTCGGTGTTCCGCGACCGGGTCCTCCTCGCCTTCGCGTCGATCGCCTTCGTCTTTCCCTTCAGCATGGGCT
>JBJMWH010000117.1:0-8450 GCA_045810245.1 Burkholderiales bacterium
CGCCGGGTTCGAACGGGTGGTCTTGCCGATCGGCGATTGGTCGACCAGCACGACTTCGTCGATCCGGTCGGCGCCGCGGAGCGTGCGGTGCGCGCCGGGGGGCTCGGAGGGCTTGCCGTGCGCCTTGCGCAGCGCCGGATAAAGCACGTCCTGGATCAGGGTCGATTTCCCGGACCCGGACACGCCGGTGACGCACACCAGCCGCTCGAGCGGAATGCGCACATCGATGCTTTTGAGGTTGTGCTCGGCTGCGGCCATGACCTCGAGAAAAGTCCTGGGAGGCGCGGCGGGACGGGGGTCGGCGGCGACCTTGCGTCCCGACAGGTACTCGCCCGTGAGCGAGGTTTCGGACCTGAGCTTCTCCGGCGCGCCGAAGAACACGATCTCTCCGCCGCGTTCGCCCGGTCCGGGCCCCATGTCGAGGATGCGATCGGCCGCGAACATGATCTGCGGGTCGTGCTCGACCACCACCAGCGTGTTGCCGGCGTCGCGCAGCCGCTTCATCACGTTGATGACGCGTCCCATGTCGCGCGGATGCAGGCCGATCGAGGGCTCGTCGAGCACAAACAGCGTATTCACGAGCGAGGTGCCGAGCGCGGTCGTGAGGTTGATCCGCTGGACCTCGCCGCCCGAGAGCGTGCGCGACTGCCGGTCGAGCGTGAGATAGCCCAGCCCCACATCACAGAGGTAGCCCAGGCGCGTGCGGATCTCGCCGAGCAGCAAGTCGGTCGCTTCGTCCAAGGGCTTCGGCAACCCGAGCTGCTGGAAGAAGCCTTTCACCTTTTCGATCGGAAGAAGCGTCAATTGGTGGATCGACCTGCCATCGAGCTTCCAGAGCTGCGCGTCGGGCTTGAGCCGGGTGCCGAGGCATTGCGCGCACTCGGTGTACGCCCGGTACTTCGAGAGCAGCACCCGGATGTGCATCTTGTAGGCCTTGCTTTCCAGCCATTTGAAGAAGCGGCGCACGCCGTACCACACGCCGGGCCAGGACTTGCGCCAGCTCACCCAGTCGGGCTCGCCTTCGAGCACCCAGGTCTTCTGTTGGTCCGTCAAAGAATTCCATGAAACGTCGAGCGGGATGCCGCGCTTCTTGGCATATTTGTCGAGGTCGTCCTGGCATTCCTTGAAGCTCGCGGTCTGCCACGGCCGCACCGCGCCTTCGCGCAGCGTCTTGGACTCGTCCGGCACCACCAGGCCGAAGTCCACGCCGATGACGCGACCGAAGCCGCGGCACGCCTCGCAGGCGCCGAGCGGCGAGTTGAACGAGAACATCGCCGAATTCGGCTCGGAATAGTGGATGTCGCAGTCGGCGCAGTGCAGGTCCGAGGAGTAGCGATGACACACGAAATCGGGCTCTGACCCCGAATAGATGTTGACCCTGCCTTGCCCGAACCGGAGCGCCGACTCGAGCGCCTCGACCACCCGCGCGCGCTCGGCCGGGAGCTTGATGCGGTCCTGGATGACCTCGAGCAGGCCCTTCGAACGCGAATGCAGGCGCGTGTAGCCCTGGCGCTGGAGGAGCTCCTCGATCTCCTTCTCGGTGAAGTTCTTCGGCACGGGCACCGGGAAGGTGACCACGATCCTCGGATCGCCTTTTCCAGAAAGATGTTCATAGATGGAAGCAGGGGTATCGCGTCTGACCGTCTGGCCGCAGCCCCGGCAGTGGAGCGTTGCGGCGCGCGCGAAAAGGAGCTTCAGGTGGTCGTTCAGCTCGGTCATCGTGCCGACGGTCGAGCGCGAGGTGCGCACCGGATTGGTCTGGTCGATGGCAATCGCCGGCGGAATTCCTTCGACCGCGTCGACCTGCGGCTTGTCCATCCGGTCGAGGAACTGCCGAGCGTACGGGCTGAACGTCTCGACGTAGCGCCGCTGGCCCTCGGCATAGAGCGTATCGAAGACGAGCGACGACTTGCCGGAGCCCGACACGCCGGTGACCACCACCAGTTCCCCGGTGGGAATCGCGAGAGTCAGGTTCTTGAGGTTGTTCTGGCGCGCACCGCGAATGACGATGGCGTCGCCGGTAGGGAGCTGTACCTGCACCTTGGGGGTGTCTGGCGCCTGCTGCGCCAAAAACCCCCGATTCTAACGGTTAGCGCGCGACCGAATCCGAAACGCCGATATTCCGGATCAGCGCGCCGCAGGCGGCGCAATGCACGCTGCCCGAGGCGTAGAGCTTGAACTGGTCGGTATCGCAGCTCAGGCAGAAAAACCGTGGCGCGTCGGGTGCTTTCGGCGGCCGCGCCGGCCTGCGCGCTTTGCGGTACTCATCGAGGCGGACTATGTTTTCCATTGACATTTCGGGTTGCGCAAACGTGGGCGTATATTCGGTTACGCAAGCAAAATTCGAACGCGGAGGTGCTATGCCGAAGGGAGCAAGGTCCAGCCTGCCAAGAAGTAACGTCACGCCGCAGCCAAGTAACGTCATCCCGCAGCCGCAGCCGGAGTTGTTCGATCTCTACCGCAGCGGCTTCAAGGGCGCGCTCGACTGGATGCAGGTCTCGCTACAGAACGCCGAACGCTTGCAAAACCAGCAACTTACGGCGTTCCGGAGCGCGCTCGATGCCCAGCTGCAGGCGGCGTCGGCGCTCGGCGAGGCGATGTCGATGTTCTACGAAAAGAGCGCGAGCGTGCTCAACGCAGCGCGTCAAAAGACGACCGAAGGACGCTGAGCATGTGCCGATAGTGCGAGCCCGGCCAGAACACGCCGTTGCATCCCGGGCAACGCACGAAGTGCTCGTGAAGCTCCAGCACCGCGGGCGGTACCCGCGCGGCGAGCGCGCCGCGCTCCGTCCGCTGAAGCGGCAGATTGCAGGCCAGGCACAAGCTGAACGGCCGCGCGTGTGCTTCGAGCCCATAGCGCCGGGCCACTTCCCTTAGCTGCGCGTCGGATTTGAGGGCGCGCACGTAGGCGCCGCGCGCGATCTCGCGGCACTTCAGGAGCTCGCGGTCGCGAGTCAGGACGATGCGTCCTTCCGTCTCCGCCAGCCGCCGGATCTCCTCGTCGCTAAAAGCGTTGCGGTGCAGCGTGTCGAACCCGAGCATGCGCAGGAACCGCGCGAGACCGCCGAGATGCGCGTCGGCGATGAACCGCAAATCGGGGTCAGAGCCCGATTTCGTCGTTTCTACCTCGACGTAGTCACCCTCGCGCACGATCCGCTGCAGCGTCGCCGGCGCACCATTGACGCGCAGCGCGCCGACTTCGGTGTGCGGAACCCCGAGCGCTTCGATCGCGTTCTTGAGCGTCGCTGCGCGCGCGCAGTCGTACTCGAACGCGTCTGCTCGCTGCGCCCTGTCGAGGAAAAGCGACAATTGAGAATCAAAGCGGAAGACCGCCCTCATCCGAGCTCGTCGATCGAGCGCGGCCAGCTCTTCTTCAAGAGGCGTGACAGCGCGCGGTCGGCGAGGATCCGGCCGCCGGTCTGGCAGCGCGCGCAGTAGTTGGTTTCATTCTCTGCGTAGACGATGCGCTGAATCGGCGCGCCGCAGACCGGGCAGGGCTTGCCGTAGCGCCCGTGCACCGCCATCTCTTCGCGGAAAGCGGTCACCTTCTCCGGGAACCCGCTGCCGGTCTGGGCGCGCAGCCGTTCCACCCATTCGCGCAGCACCTCGCGAGTCGCGGCGTACAGCCGCTCGACCTCCGCTTCGGACAGGCTCTTCGTCATCGCGATCGGCGAGAGCTTGGCGCGATGCAGGATCTCGTCCGAATAGGCGTTGCCGATGCCGGCGAAAAGATGCGGGTCGGTCAGGGCGCGCTTCAACGTATGGCTCTCGGAAAGAAGCGCCCGTCGGAAGCTCTCCAGGCTGGAGTCGAAAATCTCGATGCCGCCGGGGTCCATGGCGTCGAGCGCGGCCTTGCCTTGGACGAGGTGCAGCGACGCGCGGCGCTTGGTCCCGGCTTCGGTCACCGCGAGGATGCCGTTTTCGAACTCGAGCAACGCCAGGGCGATCTTCTTCGGCGGCTTGCCGTCCGGCCTGTCATACCACCTCAGGCGGCCGGCGATCATGAGATGCAGTACCAGATAGAGCTCGCCTTCGAGCTCGATGACGATGCGCTTGCCGAGCCGGTGCAGGCCTTGCACCCGGCGACCTTCGGCGCTGGCGAGCGGCGGCACGGCGGTGCGCAGGAAGAATGGATTGAGCGGCACGGCGCGCAGCAGCCGCCGGTTCGCAATCCGCGACTCCAGGCTTTCCAGGTAGACAGTAAGATCGGGCAGCTCGGGCAAACCGCGATCATAGATGGCGACCCACCTCCAGGCGAGGCTGCAGGCCGGCGATTTTGTCGTCACCGCCGAGATTACGCCGGCGGTCTCCACCGATCCGGCCGAGTTCCTGAGCCGTGCGCTCCCGCTCAAGGGCGTCGCCACCGCGGTGAACGTCACCGACGGAGCGGGCGCGAAGGTACATCTGTCCAGCCTGGCCGCCGCGCACTTCCTGGTGCAGAACGGGATCGAGCCGATCTTCCAGATGACCTGCCGCGACCGCAACCGGCTCGCGCTGCAGGGCGACATCCTCGGCGCCGAGGCGCTCGGCATCCGCAACATGCTGATGCTCGCGGGCGACGACCCGAAGGCGGGCGACCAGCCCGACGCGAAGCCGGTGTTCGACCTCGACAGCAGAGGGCTGCTCGCGATGGCCGAGCGCATGCGGCGCACTCGCAAGCTTCCGTCCGGGACCGACATCGGCGGGAAGCTCGACATCGTGCTCGGCGCGGCCGACATGCCGATCGATCCGCCGCCGGACTGGGAGCCCAAGGGCCTGCGCGCCAAAGTCGCCGCCGGTGCCGACTTCGTCCAGACGCAGTTCTGCATGGACACGGGTGTCGCGCGACGATACGCGGCCCGGGTGCTCGAGGCCGGCATCAAGGTTCCCATCCTGATCGGCGTGGCCCCGATTCCCTCGGCGCGCTCGGCGCGCTGGATGCGCGAGAAGCTCTTCGGCACGCTGATCCCCGACGCCATGGTGGAGCGCCTGGAGAAGGCGGCCGATGCGAGGCGCGAAGGGCGCAGGATCTGCATCGAGGTGCTGCAGGAGCTCGCCGACATTCCCGGCGTCGCCGGCGCGCACGTCATGGCGCCGATGAACTTCGCCGAAATCCCGATTGTGATCCAGCAGTCGGGCGTCACCGGCAAAAAACGCAAGACGTGAGCCTTTCTAAACATGCTTAAGTGGATTCACACGAACCGGGGTTTCATCGTCTTCATCCTGCTCTTCGGACTCTTCCGGACCGCGGTCGCGGACTGGAACCCGATTCCCTCGGGGTCGATGCGGCCGACGCTGCTCGAAGGCGATGTGGTGCTGGTCAATCGCCTGGCCTTCGACCTGAAAGTGCCCTTGACCGACATCGTCATCGCTCACCTCGGCGAGCCGAAGCGCGGCGACATCGTCACGTTCTCCTCGCCCCGGGACGGCGTGCGGCTGATCAAGCGCCTGGTTGCGGTCCCCGGCGACTGCGCTTCAACGAGATCACCGGCTCCGGCGGGCACGTCGTGCAGTGGTTCCACCTGCCGGACGGCTCGGAGGAGGACAGCTTCGGCCCGGTCGTGCTTACCGCGGGCCGCTATCTGATGCTCGGCGACAACCGCGACGACAGCGCCGATTCGCGCTACTTCGGCCTCGTGCCGCGCGAGCTGCTGATCGGCCGGGCCGTGGCGATCATGGCCTCGGCCGACATCAAGGGCAACTGGGCGCCGCGGCTCGAGCGCTTCGGCGAGCGGCTGCGCTAGCGCCCGCCGCGAAGGCGGCTCGCTTCTAGTTGACGGCCTGGAAAAGTCGCTCGTCGTAGAGCGCGCCGCTCATCGGCCCCAGCTTGTCGCGGAACTGCCGCGTGTGCCCGGCCAGCACGTGCGATTCATAGGCTTTGCGGTCCGCCCAGGCCTCGACCACGGTGAAGTGATTCGGCCGGCTGGCCTGCTGCAGTACTTCGAAGCGTTGATTGCCGGCGTCCTTGCGGCTCGCCTCGGCGAGCTGCTGGAGCATGGGCACGATGGTGTCCTTGAACGGCGGCGGGACGTCGACATGCGTCGCCACCACGATGCCCCCTGCGCGCAGCGCATCCTTCGCCGCCACGGCCATGCCGCTGTGCACGCGCTCATCGTAAGGCGCAGCGTGGGCCGCCTTCAGCTTGTCGCGGAATTGCGCGGTGTGCGGAGCTTTGCCGTGCGCATCGAACGCTTTCTGGTCGGCCCAGATCGCGAGAACGACGAAGCGCGTGGGCCGATTCGCCTCCTGCACGACCTCCGCGCGCTGGTTGCCGGCGTCCTTGCGGGTGGCGTCGCGGTACTGCTTCAGAAGCGCGCTGCCTTCCTTGACCGCGGTCGGCAAAACCTCGACATACGTCGCGACGTAGACCGGACCCTCGATGGGGGGCGGCGGCGTCTGGGCGTTCGAGCCGGCCGCGCCGAGCGCCATGGCCGTCAACATGAAAAGCCGGAAATATCGATGCATATGCGCTCCCCTGGAAGGCAGTTGTTGTTCAGAGCGCGATAGTCTATCCCCGGTCAGCGCAGCTCGCCGCGCTTCTTCTTCTCGTAGGCGGTCTCGCCGGTCGCGCTGACCGAAACCGGGTCGCTCGCTGGAAAGGTCTCCTTGACCCCGGCGTCCAGCACCTCCTCGGGATGCGGGTTGGACCCGAGCTCGATGTCGTCCATCGCATCGCTCGCGTTGGTCTGCGAGCGTCCGCGATCGCGGTAGCGGTTGTAGAAGAAGTAGCCGGCGCCGGCCATGAGGACGAGCCTGAAGAGAGGTAGTGCCATGAGTACGCTCCTTTGGTGCGAAAGCAGCAATACTCATGCCGCCCAGAATGAAATTGGGGTCTGGCCGCGATTCTTTTGAAGTACGATCAGCCGGCGATGAAGCTGCCCAAGGACCGGATTGCCTATTCTGCGATCGTCGACCGGCCGCCGCTCAAGTTGCCCGACGGGGCGCGCATCGCCGTATGGACCATCGTCAACGTCGAGGAGTGGTCCATCGAGCGCAACATGCCGCGCACGGTTCTGTCACCGCCCTACGGCCAGCCGCTGCAGCCCGACCTGCCGAACTGGGCCTGGCACGAATACGGCATGCGCGTGGGTTTCTGGCGATTTCTTGAGACCCTCAAAAAATACAACGTCAGGGCAACGCTGGCCATCAATGCCTCAGTGTGCAAAAGCTATCCTCGCGTGGCGAGCGCGGCTCTCGAGGCGGGCTGGGAGTTCATGGGGCACGGCTACGTCCAGCGGCCGATGCACCATCTGGAGAATCAGAAGGAAGAAATCTTCAAGGCGGTGGAGGCGATCCGCTCGTTTACCGGAAAGAAGCCGCGCGGCTGGGAGAGTCCGGGCCTGACCGAAACGTACGAGACCATCGACTACCTCGCCGAGGCGGGCATCGAGTACGTCGCCGACTGGGTGCTCGACGACCAGCCGGTCGACATCAAGACTACGCACGGCACGGTGGTGTCGGTGCCCTATACGGTGGAGATGAACGACATCTCGATGATGGCGCTGCAAAACCATCCTTCCGAGGAATGGCTGCGCCGCGGCATCGATCAGTTCGACCGCCTGTACAAGGATGGCGAGAAGAGCGCCCGCGTCATGGCGATCAGCGTGCACCCCTATATTACCGGCGCGCCGCACCGCATCGGCTACCTCGAGAAGCTTTACGAATACATCCTGCAGCGCCCAGGCGTCGCCTTGTGGACGGGAGAACAGATCCTTGACTGGTACAAAAAAGCACGATGAGCTGTGGGCCCGGGCCGAGGCGCTTCTTCCGGTATTGAAGGAGAGGGCGCCCCGGTCCGAGGAGCTGCGGCGCATCCCGGATGAGACCCTCAAGGATTTCCACGCCGCCGAGCTCTTTCGCATCCATCAGCCCAAGCGTGTAGGCGGCGCGGAGCTCGAGTTCGTGGCGGTGGTGACGTTCGGCGCGCTGCTCGCCCGCGCGTGCGCCTCGACGGCGTGGAACTGGGTCAACTTCACCGCCCACCACATGATGCTCGGCATGTTCCCGCGCGAGGTGCAGGACGAAATCTGGAACGAGTCGCGCGACGCCCTCATCGCCTCGTCGTTCGTGTTTCCTGCCGCCAAGGCGAAGAAGGTGAAGGGCGGCTACCTGATTTCCGGCCGTTGGCCGTTCTCCAGCGGCGTCGGCCCCAGCGAATGGAACATGCTCGCCGGCCTCGCCTACCTCGACGACCACACGCCGCCCGAGCAGCGCATCTTCCTGCTGCACAAGTCGCAGTACAAGGTGCTCGACACCTGGTACGCCGGCGGCTTGCGCGGCACCGGCAGCAACGATGTGGAGGCCAACGAGCAATTCGTGCCCGAGCACCGCACGCTCGCCGTGGCCGACACCAAGGGCGAGCCGACGCCGGGTAGCGAATCCAATCCCGGGCCGCTGTTCCAGCTTCCCGTATTTGCGCTCTTCCCCTACATGCTTTCCGGGGTTGCGCTCGGCATCGCCGAAGGCCTTAT
>JBJMWH010000118.1:0-2959 GCA_045810245.1 Burkholderiales bacterium
TCGTGCTCGAAGGCGTATTCTCCGACGAGCACGGCGACTGGCCGGCCGGCACCTATCTTCTCAATCCGGAGGGTTTCCGCCATGCCCCGTTCTCCGATCCGGGTTGCGTGCTGTTCGTCAAGCTGCGCCAGTTCGCCGGCCGCGACCGGCAGCATTTGGTTCTGGACACAGCAACGCTTCCTTGGGTAGCAGGCGCCACCCCGGGCGTTAAACTGAAAACCCTCTACCAGCAGGCCGGTTACTCGGACCTGATCCGCCTCGAGCGCTGGGCGCCCGGCGCCGACCTGGGGGCGACGTCCTATGAGCAGGGCGCGGAGGTCTTCGTGCTCGAGGGTGAGTTCGCCGACGAGGCCGGTGCCTACTCCGAAGGGTTCTGGCTGCGTCTGCCCGCGGGTTGCGTCCACCACCCCCGCAGCGAGCGCGGCTGCGCGCTTTACGTCAAGCAGGCCGGCTTGCCTTACCTGAAATCGGCCGCCTAGAGCGCGGCGACGGTCTGCACCTCGAGCAGGTACTGTTCGCCGACGAGGCGGTCGATGATGAGCAGCGTGTTCGGCGGATAGCGCCCGTCGGGAAACATGCGCGGGAATTCCTGCAGCCGCCACTGCATGAATTTAGGGATGTCCTGCGAGTGGACCAGGTAGGTGGTGAACTGCACCACGCTTGCCCAGCCGGCGCCGGCGGACTTGAGCGCGGCCTCGATCTGGCCGAAGACGCCGCTGCACTGGACGTCGAAGGTCTCGCCGGCGGCCAGCATCCCGGCGATGAAGAGCTGCTCGTTCGCTTTGACGCGCGTGACGTGCGAGTACTGTCCGAGGGGCTTCCCCAGCGCCTCCACGTTGTAGATCTTGATGTCCGCCATTTCAGGATTTCCTCTTATGCTTCCACTGCACGTCGCCGCCGCCGGCGCGGTTCAGGCTGCGGCCGGCAACGAACAGCAGGTCGGACAGCCGGTTGAGATAGCGCCGTGCGGGCTCGCCCACCGGCTCGCGCCGGCCGAGGGCGACGAGGGTCCGCTCGGCGCGCCGGCACACCGTGCGGGCAAGGTGCGCCGCCGCCGCGGCGCGGCTGCCGCCCGGCAGAATGAATTCCTTCAGCGGCGGCAGCGCAGCGTTCCATCGTTCCAGGGTGGTTTCCAGCTCCGTCACTTGTTTTTCTGTCAACAGGACGTGTCCGGGAATGGACACCTCTCCACCGAGGTCGAACAGATCGTGCTGCACCTGCTCGAGCAGCGCTCTCACTTCGGACGGAACCTGCTCCGCGAGCACGACGCCGATGGCGCTGTTCAGCTCGTCGATGTCGCCGAGCGCCGCAACGCGTGCGCTGTCCTTCGCTACGCGGACGCCATCACCCAGGCCGGTCTCGCCGGCGTCGCCGGTGCGGGTCGTGATCTTTGAAAGGCGATGGCCCATCAGCGGGTCCGCTTCGCTTCGCTTTCCAGCTCGCCGCGCGCGAGGCGCGTGCGCAACCGTTCGCCCGGCGTGACCTCGGCTGCGTCGCGCAGTACCGCTCCGTCGGCGCTGTAAGTAATGCTGTAGCCTCGATTGAGAACCGCCTGCGGGTCGAGGCCGGCGAGCCCTGACTGCAGCCGAGCGAGCTTCGCTTCGCCGGCGCGCAGGCGGTGCAGGAACGCAAAGCCCAGACGGCCGGAAAGCTGCCCGAGGAGGCTGCCATGCGCGCGCAGCCGCTCGCGCGGATGTACCAGCCGCCGCGTGCACGCGTCGACGCCTTGCGCCGCATAGCGGAGCTTGCGCTGCATCTCGCGCGCCAGCCGGCGCGCGCAGTCCGCGAGCAGCGCCGAGAGCTGCAGGCGCGACGGGCTCACCAGCTCGGCCGCCGCGGTGGGCGTCGGCGCGCGCTGGTCGGCGGCGAAATCGGCGATCGTGAAGTCGGTCTCGTGCCCCACGCCGACCACCACCGGAATCGCAGAGGCGCGGATGGCGCGCGCAACCGCCTCCTCGTTGAATTGCCATAGGTCCTCGAGCGAGCCGCCGCCGCGCACGAGGAGCAGCACATCGCACTCGGCGCGGCTGCTGGCCCGTCGCAGCATCGCCGCGATGCGCCCGGCGGAGCCTTCACCCTGGACCGGCACCGGATACACGATCACGGCGATCGCCGGATTTCGTCGCGCGATCGTGGTGAGGACGTCGCGGAGCGCGGCCGCCGCGGGCGAGGTCAGCACGCCCACGGTCTGCGGGTGCTGCGGAAGCGGGCGTTTTGCAGAGCCATCGAACAGGCCTTCGTCGCCGAGCTTCTTCTTCAGGCGCAGGAACCGTTCGTAGAGCGGACCGCGTCCGGCCTGGCGCATCGCCTCGACCGTAAGCTGGAAGCGCCCGCGCGGCTCGTAGAGCGAGACCAGCGCGCGCGCCTCGACCTGCGCGCCGTTCGCCGGCTCCCAGTCGAGCGCGGCGAAGCGGCTCTTGAACATCACGCAATCGACCTGCGCACCGTCGTCCTTGAGCGTGAAGTAGCAATGTCCCGAGGGCGCGCGCGACAGGTTGGAAAGCTCGCCGCGCACCCACATCAGCGGGAAGCGCCGCTCGAGCGTGTCGCGCACGTTGCGCAGCAGCTGCGAGACCGTGACCACGGCTGCAGGGTGCGTCGCGGGACCGCTGGGAAGTTCGTATTGCATGCTGGTCGACGGGCTGAGCGAGCCTACACTAATCCACATCGGCTCCGGTTTTCAGGCGCCCGGCGCGCGGAGCGCGTGCGGAGGCCCATTCTTTTGGCTAAGCAAATGAAAGTTCTCGGGAAAACGCTGCTCAAATTTTGACCTGGACCGACTCCGTGCCCAATGTGACAGGCGCGTGTCGGCCTATTCAGCGACAATCCACAAACTTATCCACAGATTTTTGTGGATATCGCAGACTCGACTACATGAGCGGCGCATGGTGCGCCGCAGAAACTTGCTCCGGCTCGGCGGATTACGTAAAGTCGGCCGCGCCCGTCTCCAAAAAAGGCA
>JBJMWH010000119.1:0-5347 GCA_045810245.1 Burkholderiales bacterium
CGGATTGCCGCATTGCTCCACGTAGAGCGTGTGCCGAGCGCCGGCCGGCGCTTGCTGCGCTGCAAAAGGCTCCAGCGGCGGATACAGGTCCATTCTCATGAAAATCATGAGCCCAATTTGCGGATTTGCCAGTGTGCGGGCCAAGCCCCCGTCATGACAATGCACAGGGGGCCGATGCGATGCCGAATCTTGCGGGTGTTGCGAAGGCTCCTCCGATCGGGAGACTGAAGACATGTGGACCAAACCTGAGTACACCGAGATGCGTTTCGGCTTCGAGGTGACGATGTACATCGCCAGCCGCTGAACGCGGCCGGTTCCAAGCGAGAGCCCCCACGAGGGGCTCTCGTGTTTTCAGGACCCCGGAATGCATGTTCGCGTGCTCGGCTCGGCGGCGGGAGGAGGATTCCCGCAGTGGAACTGCAACTGCCGCAACTGCGACGGCGTGCGCAAGGGCACGATCCGCGCGCGGCCGAGGACGCAGTCGTCCATCGCGCTCTCCACCCATGGCACGGACTGGATCCTGTTCAACGCCTCCCCCGACGTGCTCGCGCAGTTGCGTTCGTTTCCGGGCCTGCAGCCCGGGCGCGCCATTCGCGACACCGGGGTGCGCGCGATCGTGCTGATCGACGCCCAGATCGACCACACCACGGGACTCCTGATGCTGCGCGAGGGCGGCAGGCTTTCGGTGTACTGCACCCCGCAAGTGCGGGAAGACCTGACCCGCGGCAATCCAATATTCGGCGTGCTCGAGCATTTCTGCGGGATCGACTGGCATCCGGTCGCGCCCGACGCCGGCGCCACCTTCGAGGTCGCGGGCGCCGAGGGGCTCTCGTTCACGGCGGTCCCGCTCAAGAGCAAGCCGCCGCCCTTTTCCCCGCACCGAAACGAGCCGCGCCCAGGCGACAACATCGGCGTGCGGGTGGTGGATGCCCGCACGGGACGCTCGCTCTTCTACGCGCCTGGACTCGGTGAAATCGAGCCGCATCTGCAGCCGTTCCTGGCCGGGGCTGACTGCGTGATGCTCGACGGCACCTTTTGGACGGACGACGAGCTGGTTCGCCTCGGGATCTCGAAGAAGCGCGCGCGCGACATGGGACACCTGCCCCAGTCGGGCGCCGGCGGCATGCTCGAGGTGCTGAAGCCGCTCGCGGCGCGCAAGATCCTCATCCACATCAACAACACCAACCCGATCCTGGACGAGGACTCGCCGGAGCGCGCGGAGCTCGAAGCCGCGGGCATCGAAGTCGCGTACGACGGAATGAAAATCGAGCTGTGAACTCCTGGACGAAAAGCGAGTTCGAGCACCAGCTGCGCGGGAAAGGCGACCGCTACCATATCCACCATCCTTTCCACGTCGCCATGAACAGCGGCCGCTGCACCCGCAAGCAGGTGCAGGGATGGGTGCTGAACCGCTTCTACTATCAGCTCAGCATTCCGATCAAGGACGCGGCGATCCTCGCCAACATGCCCGAGCGCGAGGAGCGCCGGCGCTGGATCCAGCGCATCCTCGACCACGACGGCGTGCAAGGCAGCGAGGGCGGCATCGAAGCCTGGCTGCGCCTGGGCGAGGCAGTGGGCCTTGCACGCGAGCAGGTCACCTCGCTCGAGCACGTGCTGCCCGGCGTGCGCTTCGCGGTCGACGCATACGTCAACTTCGCGCGCCGCGCCCCCTGGCAGGAGGCGGTGTGCGCCTCGCTCACGGAGCTCTTCGCGCCCGAGATCCACAAGGAGCGCCTGGCGGGCTGGCCGCAGCACTATCCGTGGATCGACGCCTCAGGCTACGCGTACTTCCGCGGCCGCCTCGCCGAGGCGCGCCGCGACGTGGAGCACGGCCTCGAAGTGACGCTGGAGCATTTCCGTACCCGCGAGCAGCAGGAACGGGCGCTCGAGATTCTGCAGTTCAAGCTCGATGTCCTTTGGAGCATGCTGGATGCCATGCAACTCGCTTACGGCATAGGAAATGAGTGACGACACAATCTTCGAGATGGCGCGCCACTACCGCTTCCAGTGGGAGCAGGCGCAGAACGCCTACGTGCTGCTCTATCCCGAAGGCATGATCAAGCTCGGCGGCAGCGCGGGCGAGATCCTCAAGCGCGTCGACGGCGCCTCGCCGGTGTCGGCGATCGTCGCCGACCTGGAACGCGCGTTTCCGGGGGTCGACCTGCGGCGCGACGTGAACGAATTTCTGGCGCATGCGCGCGACAAGGGGTGGCTGCGTGTCCGCACGGCCTGATCCGGGTCCGCCGCTCTGGCTCCTCGCGGAGCTGACCTACCGCTGCCCGCTGCACTGCGTGTATTGCTCGAACCCGGTCGACTATGCGCAGCACAAGGATGAGCTCTCCACGCAAGAGTGGATCCGCGTGCTGCGCGAGGCGCGCGAACTCGGCGCCACCCAGCTCGGCTTCTCCGGCGGCGAGCCGCTGATGCGCGACGACCTGGAAACGCTCGCCGGCGAGGCGCGCCGCCTGGGCTATTACTCGAACCTCATCACCTCGGGCGTCGGGCTCAACGAGCGGCGCATCGCGGCGCTGAAAGAAGCCGGCCTCGACCACATCCAGGTATCGTTCCAGGATTCGACGCGCGAGATGAACGACTTCCTGTCGAGCACGCGCACGTTCGAGCTCAAGCGCCGCGTGGCGCGCATGGTCAAGGCGCACGGCTATCCGATGGTGCTCAATGTCGTGCTGCACCGCCTGAACATCGACCACGTCGGGCAGATCCTGGACATGGCGGCCGAGCTCGAAGCCGACTACGTGGAGCTCGCCAATACGCAGTATTACGGCTTCGCCTACGCGAACCGCGAGCTCCTGCTGCCCTCGCGAGAGCAGCTCGAGCGCGCCGAGGAGGTCACCAACGCGTTTCGCGCCCGTGTGGGTGAGCGCATGAAGATCTTCTTCGTGGTTCCGGATTACTACGCGAACCGGCCCAAGGCCTGCATGAACGGCTGGGGCTCGGTTTTCCTCTGCGTGACCGCCGACGGCGTCGCGCTGCCCTGCCACGAGGCGCGCATGCTGCCGGGCCTCGAGTTCCCGAGCGTGCGGCGCCACGACCTGCGCTGGATCTGGCGCGACTCGCCGGGTTTCAACCGCTATCGCGGCGACGAGTGGATGCGCGAGCCCTGCCGGAGCTGCCCCGAGAAAGGCCGCGACTTCGGCGGCTGCCGCTGCCAGGCGTTTCTCGTCACCGGCGAGGCCGAGAACGCCGACCCGGTCTGCGACAAGTCCCCTCATCACAGCCTCATCACCGAGGTCACCGCACGGGCGCGGCAGGGCACCGTCAAGGTGGCGACGAAACCGGTTCTGTTCTACCGGGACGACGAGACCTCGCGCGCCCTCTCCGCGAACAGCAAAACCCCCATAGCATGAACCGGCGCGGATTTCTTGCGGCGGGGCTCGCTTCGCTCGGCGCCGCGTGCGGCGCTCCCCAGCTGAAGTCCGATGCCGCGTCGGCCCGGGTTGCGCTCGCCGAGGTGCGCCGCCTCGTGGCCGAGCGTGTCGATCCCGTCACCGGGCGCTGCAGATACGTCGCCGACCTGGGCACCCGGCAAGTCGCTCAGCCGATCCTCGTCGCCCGCCGCGGCGAGCGCTTCGACGCCCTGATCGAGAACGCCCTGCCCCAGCCCACCACGATCCACTTCCACGGTCTGACGCTGCCCCAGGCCCAAGACGGCGCAGGATTCGACCCGATTGCGCCAGGCGGGCGCAAGCGCGTGCGCTTCGAAGTGCACAACCGCTCCGGCCTGTACTGGTTTCATCCGCACCCGCACGGGTTCACCGCCGAGCAGGTCTACGCCGGTCTGGCCGGCCTGCTGGTCGTAACCGACGACGAGGATCAAGCGCTCGACGCAGCGCTTGCGCTGACGCCGGGCAACCGGCTCGCGCTCGCCATCTCGGATGTGCGCCTCGAGAACGGCGTCATCCGTCCGTACGCGCCGGGGCCCTTGGATTGTCTGCATGGCTGGCTCGGCAACAAGGCGCAGGTGAACGGCCGCCTCGACGCCGGCTGGACGGTGGTGCCGGGCTGGGTGCGGCTGCAGATCCTCAACGCGTGCAATGCGCGCGGCTTACTCCTCGGCTTTCGGGATCGCGTTCCCGATGGAAAGGAAAAGCTCGTTCCCTTCCACTTGCTCGGGACCGACGGGGGGCTGCTCGGCGCGCCGCGCGAGCTCGATCGCGTATTCCTCTACGGCGCCGAGCGCGTCGACATCGCGATCGACGCCACCGGCAGGCGCGAGCTGCAGGCGGTGAGCCTCGAGTTCGATGCCCGCCAGCACACGCAGGGCGCGGCGCCCCGGCACCGCCATCCCGCGCGCGAGCGCTACGCGCCCCTCGCGGCGGAGGCGGTTTGCGAAGACAGCTCTCTGGCGCGCGAAGGCCCGGTGGACGGTTCGGAGCTCCCCCTTTTCTCGCTGCGTGTCGAAGGTAGTGCCCTGCGTACCCCGCCGCTTCCGGCGCGACTATCGGCGCTTGCGGAAGCCGGCCCGCCCCCGGAGGCGCCGACACGGCGCGTGCGGCTCGATTTCGATGAGCGCACGGGCTTTCTGATCGACCAAACACCGTATTCGATCGATGAGACAGGATTCAGCATGAGCCGCGGCGCGCGTGAAGTATGGGAAATCAAGAACAGCCCCATCTCCATGCCGCATCCCATGCACGTGCACGGCTTCGGTTTTCGGGTGCTGCGCCGGCAGGGCACCTTCGGCGCCGCTCGCAGGCTCGCCACCGAGAGCGGTGGGCGCTTCGCCACCGATCTCGGCGTCAAAGACACCGTCCTCGTATGGCCGAACGAGACGCTGTGGCTCGCGCTCGACTTCAGCCTGCCAGCGGAAAGCGCGTTCGGCAGCCCGCAACGCTACATGTTCCACTGCCACAACCTCGAGCACGAGGACGCAATGATGATGCGCAACATCACCGTTCTCTAGGCCCGGCTACGGGAGATCCCGATGACGCACCCTGTGAAACGCCTGCTCCTCGCCCTCGCACTGGCACCGACCACGGCGCTGGCCGGCCTCGCGCTGGTCGGCAATGAGAACGCCGGCACGATCACGCTGATCGACACCGCGCGCGACGAGGTCGTGGGCGAGATCAAGACCGGCGGCAAGCCGCGCGGCGCGGCGATCCACGCCGCGCGCAAGCTCGCCTACGTGTCGGACCAGCCGAGCAACGCGCTCCTCGTGGTCGACCTCGAGAAGCGCGCGGTGACGAAGAAAATCGACCTGGGCGAATCGCCCGAGGGCGTCTACATCTCGCCCGACGGCCGCCTGCTCGCCGCCGCGGTCGAGCTCACCAATAGCGTCGCCTTCGTCGACACCGAGACCGATGCGGTCGCCTTCCGGGTGAAGATCAAG
>JBJMWH010000120.1:0-7952 GCA_045810245.1 Burkholderiales bacterium
TCGAAGAGGTCGATCTCTCCGAGGCGCGCAAGGTGCACGGCTACGTCCAGACCGTGCGCAAGAAGGACTTCCTCGCGGTGGTCGCCCGCAGCGAATGGGCCGCGATCAAGGCCGCGCGGGCGGTGCGCGTGTACTGGCGGCCCGGTACTCCACTCCCCGACCAGGGGAGTATGTTCGACTATTGGCGCAGGGTCCCGATCGCGAAGGAGGAGCTCACCCAGAGCTCCGGTAATGCGCAAAGCGCGCTCGAGACGAGCGCGCGGCGGGTCAAGGCGCGCTACGACTTCGCCGTGCAGACGCATGCCACGATCGGCCCGTCGTGCGCCGTCGCCGATTTCAAGGACGGCAAGCTCACGGTGTGGACCTCGTCCCAGGCCACGCATTCCATGCAGCACGAGCTTTCCGCGATTACCGGCCTGCCCCGGGAGGCAATCCGCCTGGTGTTCGTGGAAGGTGCAGGCTGCTACGGACGCAACGGCACCGAGGACGCCGCCGCCGACGCGGCGCTCATCACGCAGGCGATCGGCAAACCCGTGCGCGTGCAATGGTCGCGCGCCGACGAGACCGCGCGCTCGCCCAAGAGCCCGCCGCGCAGCATGGACCTCGAAGCGGGGCTCGACGCGCAGGGCAACGTGCTGGCGTGGAATGCCGACTTCTACATCGCGCTCAACCAGATCGTCGCGTTCAAGCCGCTCGACTTTCCGCTGCTGGCGGCGATGGAGTCCGGGCTGCCGCGGCCAGGCAACTGGGTCGGATTTCTGTTCCAGAACTCGGGCCAGCCCTATCAGTTCCCGAACATCCGCGTGAACACGAAGCACCTCAGCGAGACGTTTTTCCGCTCCTCGCACCTGCGCAGCCCGGGCCGGATCGAGAACAGCTTCGCCAACGAGTCGTTCATGGACGAGCTCGCGGCGGCGGCCAAGGCTGATCCAGCGGAGTTTCGCCTGCGCTACCTGAAGGACGAGCGCGCCATCGACGTGCTCCAGGCAGCGATGAAGCTCGCCGGCTGGCAGGCGCGCCCCGGGCCGAACCCCAACGCCGGAAGCGGCGACGTCGTCACCGGACGCGGCATTTCCTACCTGCGCTACAACAACGCCATCACCTACGTAGCGGCGGTCGCCGAGGTCGAGGTCGACAGGCGCTCGGGCGCGATCCGGGTCACGCGGGTGTGCGCGAGCCACGACTGCGGCGAGATGGTGAACCCCGACGGCGTGGCGAACCAGGTCCAGGGTGGCGTGCTGCAGACGGTGAGCCGCACGCTCAAGGAGAGCGTGCGCTGGACCGGCGACCGGGTGACGAGCGTCGACTGGGCCACCTACCCCATCTTGACCATGACCGAAGCGCCCAAGGTGGAGATCGCGCTGATCGACCGTCCGGGAACGAGTGCCTGGGGCGCCGGCGAGCCGATGGCGTGCGCCATCCCCGCGGCGATCGGCAACGCGGTGTTCGATGCGACGGGGGTGCGGCTGCGCTCGGTGCCGTTCACTGCGGACAGGGTGAAGGCTGCGCTCGCGGCGAAGACCTGATTTTTCATTTCACTGCGCGATAATGGGCGGCATGAAAGCCATTGCCGCCCTTGCAGTCGCCCTGTGCCTCTTCAATCCCGCCCGGGCGCAGGATGCCGCGTCGAGTTTTCCTTCCAAGCCGGTCCGGATCTTCGGCCAGGGGATCGGAAGCACCGCCGATTATCTTTCGCGCTATCTCGCGCAGCGCCTGCAGGAACGCTGGGGTCAGCCCGTAATCGTCGACAGCCGCTCGGGCGCGGGCGGAACGATTCCTGCGGACGCGGTGGCAAAATCTGCGCCCGACGGCTACAACTTGGTGATGGGCCATGCGGGTCCTTTCGTGAGCGCCGTGTCGCTCTACTCGAAGACCCTGCCCTACGATCCGCTCAAGGATTTCGCCCCGGTTTCGATGGTTGCGACCGGCGTGACCGTGCTGGTAGTGCATCCGTCTGTGCCGGTCTCGAACGCCAAGGAATTCGTCGCCTACGTGAAGCAGAAGGGCGAGATTCCCTACGCCTCCGCCGGCAATGGGACGATCAGCCACCTCACCGGCGAGCTCCTGAAGAAAGTTACCGGCATCGAGATGCAGCACATTCCGTACAAGAGCGCGGCCAACGCGCTCACCGCGGTGCTCTCGGGCGAAGTGCCGGTGTCGTTCCTGTCGCCGCTCACCGCGCACGCGCAGCTGAAATCCGGCAAGGTGCGCGCGCTCGCCGTGTCGAGCAACACGCGCTTTGCCGGCGCGCCGGACATTCCAAGCGCCGCCGAGGCCGGCATTCCCGGCATGGAGGCCAAGCTCTGGTTCGGCCTGTTCGCGCCGGCCAATACGCCCAAGCCCGTGGTCGCCAAGCTGAACCGCGATGTCGGCGCGATCCTCGGCGCGCCCGAGACGCAGGAGACGTTCCTCAAGCAGGGCGTCGCTTCCACGCCGTCTACGCCCGAGGAGCTCGCCGACTGGGTGCGCGCCGAGGTCGCGCGCTGGACGCCCATCATCCAGGCCTCGGGCATCAAGGCCGACTGATGAAGTACCGCAGGCTTGGCGCGCACGGGCCGACGGTCTCGGCGATCGGCCTGGGCGCGGGAAGCGCCACCACGCATTTCGGCGAGCGCGACGATCAGGTCCAGATCGAGACCATGCAGCGCGCGCTGGACCTCGGCGTCACGTTCTTCGACACCGCGGACCGGTACATGAAAGGTCGTCACGAACACCTGCTCGGGCGCGCGCTGAAGGGCCGGCGCGACCAGGTGACCCTCGCTTCCAAATTCGGCAACTTCGACCTGCCCGGCGGACGCAAGGGCTATAACGGCAAGCCCGAGTATGTGCCGCAGGCCTGCGAAGCGAGCTTGAAGAACCTCGGAGTCGACTACATCGATCTCTACTACCTGCACCGCATCGATCCCGAAGTGCCGGTCGAGGACACCGTCGGCGCGATGGCGAGGCTCGTGCGCGAGGGCAAGGTGCGGTGGCTGGGACTCTCGGAGGCGGGACCCGGCTCGCTCGAGCGGGCCTGCAAGGTGCATCCGATCAGCGCTCTCCAGACCGAGTACTCGCTGTGGGCGCGCGAGGTCGAGGACGCCATTCTGCCGGCCTGCCAGCGGCTCGGCATCGGCTTCGTGCCGTACGCGCCGCTCGGCCGCGGACTCCTCACCGGCAA
Organism: Burkholderiales bacterium; assembly: GCA_045810245.1. Taxonomy (GTDB): domain Bacteria; phylum Pseudomonadota; class Gammaproteobacteria; order Burkholderiales; family SG8-39; genus SCGC-AG-212-J23. Next base: position 3,161 of record JBJMWH010000120.1, read on the forward strand.
CGTACGCTCGCTCGACGATATCGCGCCGCACGACCTGCGCCGCCTGCAGCCGCGCTTTCAGCCCGGCAACCTCGAGCGCAACCTCGAGCTCCTCGAGCCGCTCGACGCCATCGCCGCGGCGCACGGCGCGACCAAGGCGCAGATCGCGCTCGCCTGGCTTCTCGCGCAGGGCGCGGACATCGTTCCGATTCCCGGCACGAAGCAGCAGAAGTGGCTGGAGCAGAACGTCGCCGCCGTTTCGCTCGCCTTGAATGAGAAGGAGTTGGAAACGCTTGCCGCCACCTTCAAACCCGGTGCACGCGCGGGCGAGCGCTATACCCCCGGATACTTCACGACTCTCGGAGCCTGACCATGTCCGCAGTCCTGCAAGCGAAGAAAGATCCCCGCGTCGCAGCCGCAATTTCGCACTGGGCCCCGCGCTTCGTCGCGAACGGCGTGCCGCTCTGCGACTTCGAGGAAGTGACCGCGCGCTGCGAGCGCTGGGAAGACTGGTGCCGGCTGTGGTGCGAGCGCGCCGCGATCCATGAAGAGCTGGGCGCAACAGCTTTTTCTCAAGATCATACTTTGACAGCAGCAGGTCATTTCACGCGCGCGGCAGCTTGTTACCACTTCGGCAAGTTCCTCTTCGTGATCGATCCCGCACAGATGAAGCAGGCGCACGTGAAGGCGGTCGAGTGCCGCAACCGGGCGCTGCCCTGTCTCGTGCCGCCGGGCGAGCGCGTCGCGATCCCCTACGAAGGCAAGCACCTCTACGGCAACCTGCGCAGGCCGGCCGGCACCGCGAAAGCACCGATCGTCGTGATGTGCATGGGGCTCGATTCGGCGAAAGAGGAGATGAACGACTACGAGGAGCGCTTCCTTGCTCGAGGGCTCGCCACCCTCGCGTTCGACGGCCCGGGCCAGGGCGAAGCCGAATACGATTTCGCCATCTGTCCCGAATACGAGAAACCGGTCAAGGCCGTGTTCGACTGGCTGGAGACGCGGCGCGACGTCGACCCCAGGCGCGCCGGGATCTGGGGCGTATCGCTCGGCGGCTACTACGCGCCGCGCGCCGCGGCGTTCGAGCGCCGCGTCAAGGCCTGCGTTGCCCTCTCGGGCCCTTATGCGCGCTCGGACAGCTTCGAAGGCCGGCCGTCGATCAATGTGGAGACCTTCCGCGTGCGCTCGAAGAGCGCCACGCTCGAAGAGGCGGGCAAGGTGGCGCTGCGCATGTCGCTCAAGGGCGTGGCGCGGAACATCACCTGCCCGATCTACATCGTCGCCGGCACCCGCGACCGCCTCACGCCGCACACCGAGGCCGAGAAGCTCGCCGCCGAGGTCTCCGGCCCGTGCGTGCTATCGGTGATCGAGGGCGGCAACCACGTGGTGAATAACCTCTGGTACCGCTATCGCGACCAGAGCGCCGACTGGATGGCGGACCGGCTCAAAGAATAAACGCGACGCCGCTGCGCTCGCAGATCGCGCGCAGCTTCTCGAGCAACGACGCCGGCAGCGGGATCCCGTCGCGGAGCCGCCGCTCGCGCGCCGCAGCCTCCGGGTCCCCCGGCACCAGCACCGGCCGCGCGGCATCCACCGCCGGCGTACCGTGCAGGACGTCGATCACGGCGTCGAGATCCTCCTCGAACGCGCCTTGCGGGCGAAATGCGCCCGGGTCGATGGCGAGGAAGAAGTGGCCGAGCCGATCCGGATCCGAGGGCTTCTGCGTCTTGACCCGGATCGGGGAAAACGAAGCGCCGGAAAGCGTGCCGCCGAGGATGTGCACCATCAGCGCAAGCCCGTAGCCCTTGTGGCTCGACATCTCCGCCGTGCCGCCCAGCGGGGTCTGACCTCCTCCTTTCTTCTTGCTGTAGACAACCTCCAGTGCCTCCGCTGGCTCGGTAATAGGCCGACCCTGTCCGTCCAGCACCCGTCCGGCCGGCAACCGCTTGCCGTTCAGCTCGTACACCTTGATCTTGTTGTTGGCGACGCTGGAGGTGGCCATGTCGAGCAGGAACGGCCGGTTGCGGCGCGCCGGCGCGGCGAACGCGATCGGATTGGTGCCGAGCACCGGCACCGCCGCGTGCGTGGGCACCACTGCAATGGAGCGCGTGGCGCTCGTCACCATGCCGACGAGACCCGCCTTCGAGGCGAGCGCGGCGTAATAGCCGGCGGCGCCGAAATGGTGGGAGTTGAATACGGACACCACGCCGACACCCATCGCTTTCGCCTTGTCGACCGCGAGCTTCATGCCCATGACGGCCGCCGGATGGCCAAGCCCGGCGTCGGCGTCGACAAGCGCCGTCACCGCCGTCTGCCTCACGACGCGGGCATGCGCTTTGAGATTCAGCTTGCCCTTCGACTTGGAGCTCTCGTAGTCCATCAGCATCGAGACGCCGTGCGAATCGACGCCGGCGAGATCGGTCTCGACCATCACCTCCGCGGTGATGCGCACGAGCTCCGCATCCATGCCCCAGGACCCGAGGATCGAGACGATCTGCTCGCGCACGCGCTCGGCGGCGCAGAGCTTCGGCGCGCTCATTCTTCCACCCCTCATTCTTCCACCCGGATGCCGGCGGCCTTGATCACCTCTGCCCACTGCGCCGACTCGGCGCGCATCGCCGCGCCGAATTCCTCGGCCGAGTTGCCCACCACGTCGGCGCCGAGGTCTGCGATCTTTTTCTGCAGCTCTTCCTGTTTCAGGATTCTCAATATGTCGGCGTTCAGCTGAACCAGAACCGGCTTCGGCGTCGCCGCCGGCGCGAGCAGCCCGAACCAGTTCGTCAGCGCGTAGCCTGGAAGACCCGATTCGGCGATGGTCGGAACTTCAGGCAGCAGCGCGGTGCGCCGGGGCCCGAGCACGGCGAGCGCCTTCAGCCGGCCGGCCTTGATGTGCGGCAGCGACTGCACCAGGCTGTCCATCGTCAGCATGACGCGCCCGCCGATGAGGTCGTTGAAGCTTGGGCCGCTCCCCTTGTAGGGCACGTGCTGCAGGTCGATGCCGGCGCGGCGCTTGAAGAGCTCCATCGCGAGGTGCGGTGCCCCGCCCGGCCCGGAGGAGCTGTAGGCGATCTCGCCAGGGCGCTGCTTCGCCAGCTCGATCAGCTCCTGCACGCCCTTTGCCGGAAGCGCGGGATTGGCGAGGAACACGAAGTGCACGTCGACCACCTTGGTGATCGGCGCGAACGCCCGCAGCGGGTCGAGCGCCATCTTGGGGTAGAGATGCTGGTTGGCCGTCATGTTGCCCATCGTGGCCATGAAAAGCGTGTGGCCGTCGGGATCGGCTCGGGCGGCCGCTTCGGTGCCGACGGTGCCGCTCGCCCCGGCCCGGTTCTCCACGATCACCGCCTGGCCCCACGTTTCTCCCAGGCGCTGTGCAACCAGGCGCGCCACGATGTCCGTTCCTCCGCCGGGCGGAAACGCGACGATGATCTTCACGGGCTTGGTGGGGAAGGCGTGCGCCGCTGCGGCGAAAACGAGGGCTGCGAGGAAAAGGATGATTTTCATGAATTCACTTAGACTACCCGCGGTGCAGCCTGAGAGGCAAACCCGTTGAAATGGCACGGAGAAGCGATGCGCAGGCTGATCGGCATCCTGGTCGTTGTCTTCGCCTCCGCGGCGAGCGGTGCGGACGAGTATCCCGCGCGGACCGTACGCGTGATCGTGCCGTTCGCGCCCGGCGGCGGCACCGACATCGTGGCGCGCATCCTCGGGCAGCAACTCTCGCATAAGCTCGGCCAGAGCTTCGTAATCGAGAACCGGCCGGCCGGCTCGGGCATCGTCGGCGCCGACCTCGTCGCCAAGGCCCCCGCGGATGGGTACACGCTGCTCTTCGCGTTCTCCTCGCTTTCGAGCAGCGCCAAGCTCTTCAGTCACCTGCCCTACGATCCCATCCGGGACTTCGCACCGGTCGCGCTCGCTACCACCTCGCCGCTGCTTGCCGTGGCGCCGGCGTCGCTACCGGCCAAAAATATCGCCGAGTTCATCGCGCACGCCAGGGCGCATCCTGGAAAGCTGAACTACGGCTCCTCCGGCCCGGGCAGCTCGCCGCACCTCGCCACCGAGCTCTTCCTCTCGATGACGGGGACGCAGATGGCGCACATCGCTTACAAGGGCATAGCCCCCGCGATCACCGCGCTCCTCGCCGACGAAGTGCAGTTCTCGCTGGTGCCGATCGCCGTCGGGATGCCGCACGTGCGCTCGGGCAAGCTGCGCGCGCTGGGCGTCGCCGGGCTTTCACGCTCGAGCGCCGCACCCGAGATCCCGACCATGGCGCAGTCGGGCCTGCCGGGCTTCGAGGTGATTGGCTGGTGGGGCCTGCTCGCGCCGGCGAAAACGCCGCGCAACACGGTGGATCTGCTAAACCGCGAGCTGCGCGCCGCGCTCGAGGTGCCGGAGGTGCGGCGCACGCTGCTCGATCAGGGCATGGACCCGGCGGGCGGCACACCCGAGCAATTCGGCGCGCTCATCAAGGCCGACATGGACAAGTGGGGCGAGATCGGCCGCCGGCTCGGCGTAAAGCTGGACTAAGGCGTTTCGGCGTAGATCGCGTTTACTGCTGCGGCGATGCGCAGCGGCTGTCCCCAGTCCGGGTACTTCGCGCGAAACTCCATCCGCAGCACATCGGATGCTTCGCCCGCGGATTTTCCGGCGCGCTTGAGCTCGGCCACGCGCTCCTGGAGACCTTTCAGGTAGCCGCGATATTGTCCGATGATCGACGCGTCCGCGAGCGGCCCGTGCGAGGGCACGAGGCGCTGCGCCCTGAACGCATCCAGCGCCTCCAGGCTCTTGAGCCAGGTAGCGGCGCGCGACTGCG
>JBJMWH010000121.1:0-12841 GCA_045810245.1 Burkholderiales bacterium
TGACGAACTTGGCGACGCGCCAGGCAAACGCGAGGTCGGCCCATTGCGCGTCGCTCGGCTGACGGCGGGTGACGACGCGCAATTCGCTCCTTTGCACTGCGCGGCTGTCGGCGCTCTGCACGAGCAGCCCGCCGCCGATCCGCTTGAAGTCGTACGCCAGCGCGTCGCGCGCGAACGGCACTTCGAGCACGCGCAGATTGGCCTTGGCGCCGAGCACGGCGAGCGCCTCGGTTGCCACGGCCGGCGCGACGATCACCTCGGCGAACCGCTGCGTGAGGGCCTGCGCCGCCGCCGCGTCGAGCTCGCGATTGAAGCCGATGATGCCGCCGAATGCCGAGACCGGATCGGTGGCGAAGGCGCGCTCGTAGGCCTGCTGCAGGTCGGATGCGATGCCGACGCCGCACGGATTCGCGTGCTTGACGATCACGCACGCCGGTTCCTCGAACTGCTTCACGCACTCCCAGGCCGCGTCCGCATCGGCGATGTTGTTGTACGAGAGATCCTTGCCCTGCACCTGCCGATAACGGGCGAGGCCGCCGGCCACCGGCTGCAGGTCGCGATAGAAGGCGGCGCTCTGGTGCGGGTTCTCGCCGTAGCGCAGATCCTGCAGCTTTGTGAACTGTAGCGTCAGCACTTCGGGATATTCGGCGCGCTTGCCCTCGTCGAGCGACGTGAGGTAGTTCGCGACCGCGGCGTCATACGCGGCGGTGTGCGCGAACACTTTGCGGGCGAGCGCAAAGCGGCTTTCGGTCGATACGCTGCCGCGCGAGCGCAGCTCCTCGAGCACGCGCGGATAGTCGGCCGGATCGACGATCGCGGCGACCGAGCCGTAGTTCTTCGCGGCGGCACGAAGCATCGCCGGGCCGCCGATGTCGATGTTCTCCACCGCTTCTTCGAGCGTGCAGCCGGCGCGCGACACCGTGGCCTGGAATGGATACAGGTTCACGACCACCAGCTCGATCGGCTCAATGCCCGCCTGCGCGAGCGCCGACTGGTGCTTTGGGTCGTCTTGGCGCGCGAGCAGCCCGGCGTGGATGCGCGGGTGCAGCGTCTTCACGCGCCCGTCGAGCATCTCCGGAAAACCGGTGTAGGCGGAGACTTCTGTAACGGAGATGCCTTCGCGCGCGAGCAGCGTGGCGGTGCCGCCGGTGGAGAGAAGGGTGAAGCCGCAGGCGGCGAGGCCGCGGGCGAACTCGACGATGCCCGACTTGTCCGAGACGCTGACGAGCGCCCGGCGCAGGCGCGACACTACCCTTTGATCCGCAGCTGCTGCATTTTCTTGCGCAGCGTGTTGCGGTTTATGCCGAGCATCTCCGCGGCGAGCGACTGGTTGCCCTCGGCGTGGCCGAGCACCATCTCGATCATCGGCTTCTCGATGTTCTTCAGCACCATGTCGTAGATGGCGGTGGGCTTCTCGCCGTCCATGTCCTTGAAGTAGCGCTCGAGCGAGCGCTTCACGGCCTCGTGGAGCTCGTTCCCGCTGCGATTCATGCGGCAAGCCTCTCGAAATAGTCGTTCACTGCAGCGCGCTGCGCTTGTGCCGCCGTCATGGCATTGACTTGCGTGCGCAGGCCCTCTCCTCCCGGCAGTTCGCGTACCGTCCAGCCGATGTGCTTGCGGGCTACCCGCGTGCCTTGTTCGTCGCCGTAGAGATCGTACAAGCCGTCGAGGTGCTCGACCAGCAGCTCGCCGATCTCGCGCGGCCGGGGTGCGGGCAGCAGCTCACCGGTCGCGAGGTAATGCGTGATCTGGCGGAAGATCCACGGCCGCCCCTGCGCCGCGCGGCCGATCATGATGCCATCGGCACCGGTGCGGCGAAGCACGCGCTTCGCCTGCTCGGGCGTGGCGATGTCGCCGTTGGCAATCACCGGGATGCGTAGGCGCGACTTCACTTCCGCGATCGTCTCGTACTCGGCCTCGCCTTCGAACATGCAGGCGCGCGTGCGGCCGTGGATGGTGAGCATCCGCGCGCCGGCCGCCTCGACGATGCGCGCGATGCGCGCGGCATTGCGCCGCTCGGGACTCGGGCCGGTGCGGATCTTGACCGTCACCGGCACGTCCACCGCGGCCACCACGGCTTCGACGATGCGCGCGACCAGCGTCTCGTTCTCGAGCAGCGCGGAGCCGGCGGCGACGTTGCACACCTTCTTCGCCGGGCAGCCCATGTTGATGTCGATGATCTCGGCGCCCAGCGCCACGTTGTGGCGCGCCGCATCCGCCAGCATCTGCGGGTCGGCACCGGCGATCTGCACGGCGATCGGGCCGGGCTCGCCGCTGTGATCGACCCGCAGCCGGGTCTTGCGCGATTCGCGCAGCTCGGGCCGGGAAGACACCATCTCCGACACGGCGACCGCGGCGCCATAGCGCCTGGCGAGACGGCGAAAAGGGCGGTCGGTGACGCCTGCCATCGGAGCGACGAACAATCCGCTGCGCAGAATGTGCGCGCCGATTCTCATTGGCCGTGGCGACTTTCCGGAAAAACAGGGAAGCGAATTTTATCCGCTTTGCCTGGCAAAAAGAATCGTCCGGCGCGACCACTGTTGTTTTTTCACGGCAGCGCGGAAGGACCATAGATCATGCGGCGCGCGAAGAATCGGCGCGGCGCGGGAAGGAGATCGAGCGCCGTGAGCGCCAGTCCGCGCGCGGCGCGCGCCAGTGGATTCGCGCCCAGGAACGCGCTCGCGAGCGCGTCGGTCACGCGGATCGTCGCCTGCGCGTCGAACCTGCGGCTTGCGGCATAGCGCGCGAGCACGGCTGCGTCGCCGGGATCGCGAGATTCGACAAAGGCTCTTGACAAATCCCATGCGTCCCGCAGCCCGAGGTTGAGTCCCTGTCCGGCGACGGGATGCAGCGTCTGCGCCGCGTTGCCGATGAAGACCGCGCGCGACATCACGCGCACCGGATGCACGCGCAGCGCCAGCGGCTGCACCACCCGCTCCCCGACCTGCAGCGGCCGGCCGGGGCGGCGTCCCGCCGCGGCGGCGAGCCGCTCGAGGAAGCGCTCATCGGCGCACTGCGCCAGCTCGGCGGCGTGCTCGGGACGGCAGCTCCAGACGAGCGCGTAGCGTCCTGCGAGCGGCAGCAGGGCGAGCGGCCCCTCGGGCGTAAAGCGCTCGAACGCCGTGCCCTCCGAGGCGGGCTCGGTGCGCACCAGCGCGACCAGTGCGTCCTGCGCATAACGCTTCTCGCGCGAGTGCGGCAGCGATCCTTCGGCGTGGACTACGCATCGAGCATCCGTTTCGCCGTCGACGAACAACGGCTTGCAGCGGCCCTGCAGCACCGACACCAGTGCCGAATACTCCGTGACGTAGCCGAGCGCGGGGACGCCGGCATCGGCCGCGTCCATGACCGTGCGGCCGAACGCCGCCTGCTGCGAGACGTGGACGCTGCGGATCGGCGTCACCTCGATCGAGCGCCACACGCCAAGACGCTCGAGGATCAGCCGGCTCGCATGCGAAAGCGCGAGCGGTCGCAACACCGCCCTGGATTCGGTTCTTCCCAGAATCGCGACCTTCAGATGCGAGCCAAGGAGGGCGAGCGCGAGCGCGCAGCCGACCGGGCCGGCGCCGCGGATGAGGACGTCAGTCCCTGGGGCGGGCATCGCGCATCAACGCTTCGATTTCGGCGACGCCCTTGGGGGCTTCGGCGGTGATGACCTCACACGCACCCTGGGTGACGACCACATCGTCCTCGATGCGGATGCCGATGTTGCGCAGCCGCTCCGGCACGTCGTCGGCTGCGCGGATGTAGAGGCCCGGTTCGACCGTGAGCGCCATGCCGGGTTCGAGCGTTCGCCACTGGCCGGCGCGCTTGTATTCGCCCGCGTCGTGCACGTCGAGCCCGAGCCAGTGTCCGGTGCGGTGCATGTAGAAGCGCTTGTAGGTTTCCTTCTCGAGCATCTCGTCCAGCGTTCCCGAGAGAAGCTTGAGGTCGAGCATGCCCCGGGCCAGCACGCGCACCGCGGCCTCGTGCGGCTCGTTCCATGCGCTGCCGGCGCGCACTTTATCCATGGCCGCCTTTTGGGCGGCGAGGACGATCTCGTAGACCTCGCGCTGCGCCGGGCTGAAGCGCCCGCCTACGGGGAATGTGCGCGTGATGTCCGACGCGTAGCCGTCGAGCTCGCAGCCGGCGTCGATCAGGAGGAGCTCGCCGTCGCGCAACGCTGCGTCGTTGGACACGTAATGCAGCACGCAGGCGTTGGGCCCGCCGGCGACGATGGGCGAGTACGCGGGGAACTGGGCGCCGTTGCGGCGGAACTCGTGCAGCAGCTCGGCCTCGATCTCGTACTCGCGGCGGCCCGGCCTTGTGGCCTGCATGGCGCGCCGGTGCGCCGCCGACGCGATGCGCGCGGCCCGGCGCATGACCGCCAGCTCCTGCGCGTCCTTGACCAGGCGCATGTCGTCGATGTGGGCACGCACGTCTTGCACGCGATCGGGCGCCATGATGCCGGCGCGGCCCTTGGCACGCACCGCGTTCAGCCACCGCATCACGCGCGCGTCCCATTCGGGGTCCGCGCCCACGGGATAGTGCAGCGCCGGCTGGTTCTCGAGCAGCTCGATCATCTTCTCGTCGAGCGCCGCGATGGGGTAGGCCTCGTCGAAGGCGAAGCGCTCGCGCGCAGCCTGCGGGCCATGGCGGAAACCGTCCCAGATTTCGCGCTCCTCGCTGCGCTCGCGGCAAAAGAGGATGCTCTTGCCCTGGGCGGTGAGGACCAGCACCGCCTCCGGCTCGGCAAAGCCGCTCAGGTAGTAGAAGTGGCTGTCGAACCGGTAGGGGAAATGCGTGTCCCGGTTGCGCAGGCGCTCGGGCGCGGTCGGCACGAGGGCGACGCCCTCGGCGATCGCCCGCGCGAGGCGCCGCCGGCGCTCCGGATGGTAAGAGAGGGTGTCGTTCGGTTTCATCGCTCGGCGGATCCAGAGGCGAGATGTGCTTCGAGTTCGGCGAGGCGCTCGCGCGTCCCCACGTCCTGCCACACGCCGTGGTAGAGCTCGCCGCCCACAGCGCCCCGGGCCGCGGCGGCGTACAGCAGGGGGGCGAGAGGCGCTTTTTGCCCCGCTGCTACGCCGGCGACCATGGCGGGCGACATGACGGCGATGCCGGTGTAAGTGTAGCGCGGCGCGGCGCCATCGCCGACGGTCCCGTCCTCGAGCGTGAAGTCGCCGCCGCTGCGGTGCGGCGGGTTGGGAACCAGCACGAGGTGCGCCAGCCGCGCGCCGAGCGAAATGCGGCGCAGGGAGGAAAAATCGAACTCGCAATAGATGTCGGCATTCACGAGGAGGAACTGCGCTTCGCCGAGAAGGGCGCGGGCCTGGGCGATTCCGCCGGCGGTCTCGAGCGGCTCGCGCTCGCGCGAATAGGTGATGCGCACGCCGTAGCGCTCGCCGCTGCCCAGGCCCTCGACGATGCGATCGGCAAGATGCGAAACATTGATCACCGCCTCGCCGTAGCCCGCCGCGGCGAGGCGCTCCAGGTGCCAGGCGATGAGCGGCTTGCCGCCCACTTTCACCATCGCCTTCGGCACCGTGTCGGTAAGCGGCCGCAGCCGCTCGCCCCGGCCCGCGGCCAAGATCATCACTCGCATAAATGCTCGGTCATCACTCGCATTTCAATTCATCCAGTAGCCGAACCAGGGGCGAGAGTGCGGAATAACGCTTGGCGACTTCTCGTGCATAGCGGATGAAACGCGGCGTATCGGCGAGGTACTTGGGCTTGCCGTCGCGATAGTTGATGCGCGCGAAGATGCCGAGCACCTTGAGATGGCGCTGCAGCCCCATCCATTCGAAGGCGCGCCAGAACTCGCCGAAGTCCGCGGCGACCGGCAGGCCCGCGGCGCGCGCCTTCTCCCAGTAGCGCACGGTCCAGTCGAGCACCGACTCCTCGTCCCAGCTGAGAAAGGCATCGCGCGTGAGCGACACCATGTCGTAGGCGATGGGGCCGATGACGGCGTCCTGGAAATCGAGCACGCCGGGGTTCGGATTGCAGACCATCAGGTTGCGCGGCATGTAGTCGCGATGCACGTACACCTTCGGTTGTGCGAGCGCGCTCTGCACGAGAAGGGTGAACACCTGCTCGAGGCGGTGCTTCTGTTGGTCCGCCATTTGCACCCCGAGATGGCGCGCGACGAACCAGTCCGGAAAGAGCTGCATTTCCCTGCGCAGGAGCGCTTCGTCGTAAGGCGGCAGCTCCCCCGGCCGAGTGGCAAGCTGCCAGCGGATCAGTGCGTCGGTCGCATCGGCGAAGAGTTGCGGCGCGTTGGCCGGCGCGAGCTCACTAAGATAGGTCCGGATACCGAGGTCGGTAAGGAGCAGAAAGCCCTGCGCCAGGTCCTGGGCCCGGACCTGCGGCGCGTGCACTGCGGCCTCACGCAGCAGCCGGGCCACATGCACGAAAGGGCGGCAATCCTCCTTGTCCGGCGGGGCATCCATCGCGATCAGGCTCGAGCCGTCGTCGAGCGTCGCGCGGAAATAGCGGCGGAAGCTCGCGTCTTCGGAAGCCGGAGTCAGGGTGAAGCGCTCGCCGCCGAGCTCGCTGGCCAGCCAGCGCTCGAGCGCTTCGCGGCGAGGGTCGGCGTGTATCATAGAAATTCTAACATCAACGAAAAAAGGTCCCGCGCTCCATGCGGTGCCGCGTCGCTCTGTTGGCATTGTATTTCTCGGTGCCAGCCCTTGCGCAGAGCGTTCCGCCCGCGCAGGCGCAGGGCGCCACCACCATCGACGCCGAGACGATCGAGGGCGTCGGCGACCTCGAAGTGACCGCGCGCGGCAGTGCGGAGATCCGCCGCGACGATGTCACGATCTTCGGCGAGCTGCTGCGCTACAACGCCGAGTTCGGCCGCGTGCAGGGCGAGGGCGGTGTGCGCCTGCAGCGCGACGGCGACCGCTTCTACGGCCCGCGCCTGCAGTTCAACACGCTCGAGGACAGCGGCACGGTGGAGAGCCCGAGGTACCTGATCCAGCGCGAGGGCACGGCGCGCGGCGAGGCCGAGGGTGCCGAGATCATCGACCGCGAACACTACCGGCTGAAGAACGCCACGTTCACCACCTGTGAGGCGGGGCGCGACGACTGGGTGCTCCAGGCGTCGGAGATCGAGCTCGACTACGACAAACAGGAGGGCAGCGCCAAGCATCCGCGGCTGCGCTTCTACGACGTGCCGATCCTCGCTTTTCCCTACGCCACGTTCCCGCTCGAGAAAAGCCGCCGCAGCGGCCTGCTCGCGCCGTACTACTCGCAGACCTCGCAACGCGGTCTCGAATTCGGCGTGCCGTACTACTGGAACATCGCACCCGAGGCCGACCTGACCGTCACTCCGGTGTTCATGACCAAGCGCGGTGTCCAGCTCAAGAACTGGGGGCGCTATCTCCAGCCCAACTATACCGGCGAGCTGAAGCTCGAGTACCTGCCCGACGACAAGGAGTTCGGCAAGACCCGCTCCGGCGTGTCCTGGCAGCACGCGCATACCTTCGCGCCGAACTTCACCGGCAACATCGACTACAACCGGGTCTCGGACGATCGCTACTTCACCGACCTCGCGAGCAGTGTGCGCGTCGTCACGATCGGCAACCTGCAGCAGGACGGCTACGTCACGTACAGCGGCGCCCTGGGCCGCTATCCCTATAGCGCGCAGGCGCGTGTCCAGAAATTTCAGACGTTGCAGGATCCGCTGGCGCCGATCGATCCGCCGTACCACCGCGTGCCGCAGCTCACCTTCGCTTCCAACCTGAGCAACGTAGCGGGTCTGTTCGACTCCACGCTGCCGGCGGAGCTGGTGCGCTTCACGCACGACGTGAAGGTCGAAGGCACGCGCGTGAGCGTCAACCCGGTGGCTGCAATGCCGTTCCTCGCTCCGAGCTGGTTCGTCACGCCGAGGGTCGGGCTGCGCGCGGCGAGCTATGACCTCGACCACACCGATCCCGGCGCCGACATGTCGCCGCAGGCCACGATTCCCTGGTTCAGCCTGGACAGTGGGCTGGTATTCGAGCGCGGCGCGCGGTTCTTCGGCGAGACGCTGACCCAGACGCTCGAGCCGCGCCTGTTCTACGTGAAGGCGCCGTACCGCAACCAGGACGCCTTTCCCATTTTCGACACCGCCCTCGCCGACTTCAACTACACCCAGCTCTTCAGCGAGAACCGCTTCACCGGCGGCGACCGCTTCGGCGACGCGAACCAGCTGACGCTCGCCATGAGCTCGCGCTTTCTCACCTCGAACGGGCAGGAAGCGCTGCGCGCCACCATCGGCCAGCGCTATTATTTTGCCGAGGAACGCGTCGGCCTCACGCCGACCTCGCCGCTGCGCACGTCGAAGGAGTCCGACCTCCTCGGCTCGGTGGGCGGGCGCCTGTTCCGCTACTGGACCTTCGACACCACCGCGCAGTACAGCCGGCTGCAGCAGGAGACCGAGCGCTTCCAGGTCTCGTTCAAATACAGCCCCGAACTCGCCAAGGTGCTGAATGCGAGCTATCGCTTCACGCGGGGCTCCGTGCGCCAGATCGACCTGGCGAGCCAATGGCCGATCTCGGCGGGCTGGTATGGTATCGGGCGCTACAATTACTCCTTCCTGGACGGACGGCTGCTCGAGGGGCTGGCAGGGGTCGAGTACAACGCAGGCTGCTGGGTGTTTCGCGCGGTCGTGACCAAGGTGCAGGCTGCAACGCAGGTGTCAGCCACCGGATTTTTCTTCCAGATCGAGTTCAATGGGGTGGGCCAGATCGGTACCGAGGACGTGGTGGGCCTCTTGTCGCGGAACATTCCCGGATACACGGTGACCAATCCCAGGAACCCGGCAGCCGGAGTGCCCAGCATGCAGAGGCCGCTGCCGTTCCAGCAGGTGTACTGAAATCGAGCAATGCGCCTAGCGTCGATCGTCTTACTGCTGCTCCTGCCTTCGGCCGCGCCGGCGCAGGCGCCTAAGCTTGTCGACCGCATCGTGGCGGTGGTGAACAAGGAGGTGATCACGTTCTCCGAGCTCAACGCCGCAGTGGCCTCCGCGGAGCGCCAGCTGCGGCGGCAGGGGACGGCGATTCCTGGGCGCCTCATCCTCGAGCGGCAGATCCTCGAGCGGCTGGTGCTCGACAAGGTGCAGCTCCAGAAGGCGCGCGACACCGGCCTCCGGGTCGACGACCTCCAGGTCGACCGCGCGGTGCAGCGCATCGCGGAGAACAACAAGATGACGCTCGCCGATTTCCGCAGCACGCTCGAGCACGACAACGTCCCCTTCGACGCCTGGCGCCAGGACCTGCGCGATCAGATCCTGCTCTCGCGGCTGCGCGAGCGTGAGGTGGAGGACAAGATCCAGGTGAACGACAGCGAGATCGATCTTTTTCTCGAAGACCTCAAAGCGAACCCCGCGCGTTCGGAGTACAACGTGTCCCACATCCTGGTGCGCGTACCGGAAGGCGCCAGCCCCGAGCGCATCGAGGAAGCGCGGGCAAAGGCGCAGAAGGCGCTTTCCGAGGCGCGCGAGGTCGGCGATTTCGCCCGGGTCGCGGCGAACTATTCCGACGCGCCCGACGCCCTGGAGGGCGGCAACCTCGGCTGGCGTCAGCACGAGCGGCTGCCCGAGCTTTTCGCCGCGGCGCTGGCGAAAATGAAGCCGGGCGAGGTCACCGAGCCGCTGCGCAGCCCGGCGGGCTTCCACCTCGTCAAGCTGAACGACCGGCGCGACGGCGGCGGCAGCGCCGCGCCGGTCACGCAGACGCACGCGCGCCACATCCTCGTGCGCACGAGCGAGGTGGTGTCGGAGAACGAAGCGCGCAGGCGCCTTGCCGACCTGCGCGAGCGCATCGTCAACGGCAAAGCCGATTTTGCCGAGCTTGCGAAGGTCCACTCCGACGATACGGGCAGCGCGGCACGCGGCGGCGAGCTCGACTGGATCTACCCGGGCGACACCGTGCCGGATTTCGAGCGCGCGCTGCAGGAGCTGAAGCCCGGCGAGATCTCCCAGCCGGTGAAGACGCCTTTCGGCTATCACCTCATCGAGGTCCTCGAGCGCCGCGCTTCGGACGTCAGCCAGGAGCGCCGCCGCCTCGAGGCGCGCAAGGTGCTGCGCGAGCGCAAGAGCGAGGACGCCTACCAGGAATGGCTGAGGCAGCTCCGCGACCAGGCCTACGTGGAGCTGCGGCTGGAGGACCGATAATCGCCCGCCCGGTCATCGCCCTCACCTCCGGTGAGCCGGCGGGAATCGGCCCGGAGCTTTGCGTGCGGCTCGCCGCGGAGCGCTTGCCCGCGCGGCTGGTGGCGATCGGCGACCGCGCCCTCCTCGCGGGTTTCCCGGAGATCGAGCACGTTTCCCTCGCTCGAGCGCGCACCCCCGGGAAACTCGACCCGGGCAACAGCCGTTACGTGCTCGCGGTCCTCGAGCGTGCGCTCGCCGGCTGCCTCTCGGGCGAGTACCAGGCGATGGTGACCGCGCCGGTGCAGAAGAGCGTGATCAACGACGCTGGGATTTCCTTTACCGGACACACCGAGTTCCTTGCAGAGAAGGCCCACGCCGATCACGTGGTGATGATGCTCGTAGGCGGCGGCCTGCGCGTCGCCCTCGCCACGACGCACCTTCCTCTATCTGAAGTCCCGCGAGCGATCACGCGCGACCTGATCGTCAAATCGCTCAAGGTGGTCGATGGGGACCTGCGCACGAGATTCAGGATCCCGAAGCCCCGCATCCTGGTCGCAGGGCTAAACCCGCACAGCGGCGAATCGGGCCACCTCGGCCGCGAAGACCTCGAAATCATCGCGCCCGCCATCAAGGCGTCCGGCGTCGACGCGATCGGACCGATCCCGGCCGACACCCTGTTCGTGCCGGAGCGGCTCAAGCAGGCCGACGCGGTGCTCGCGATGTACCACGACCAGGGCCTGCCGGTGCTCAAGTACGCCTCCTTCGGCCGCGGCGTCAACGTGACCCTCGGTCTTCCGTTCGTGCGGACCTCGGTCGACCACGGCACCGCCCTCGACCTCGCCGGCACCGGCAAGGCTGACCCCGGCAGCCTGATCGAGGCGGTGAAGCTCGCCATCGAGCTTGCATCGGCCGCGTAAAAGATTCGGGCAGCATTTCCTGCACGATCCGCGGGTACTTGCCCGCATCGTCGAAGCGATCGACCCCGCGCCCGACGACTTCATCGTCGAGATCGGCCCCGGCGAGGGCGCCCTCACCAAGCCCCTGCTCTCAAGAATCAACAAGATCGACGTGATTGAGCTGGACCGCGATCTCGCCGCGGCGCTGGGCGAGGACCACAAGATCGTCGTGCATCAAGCCGACGCGCTCGACTTCGACTTCGGCCAGTTCCCGGCCGGCATGCGCGTCGTGGGCAACCTGCCTTACAACATCTCGACGCCGCTCCTGTTCCATCTCGCCCGCTACGCAGATCGCGTGCGCGACATGCACTTCATGCTTCAGCTCGAGGTCGTCGAGCGGATGGTGGCCTCGCATTCGACTCCATCGTATGGACGCCTGTCGGTGGCGTTGCAGACGCGTTTCCGCATGCAGAAGCTCTTCAACGTCTCGAAGGGTGCCTTCCGTCCTCCGCCAAAGGTCGAGTCCGCGGTTGTGCGCATGGAGCCTCTCGCCGACGCTCCGCAGCTCGCGGGCACGCCGTTCGACGACCTCTTGCGCGGCGCCTTCTCTTCGCGCCGAAAGCAACTCCGTAACGCCTTGCCGCTGGCAGCCGCCGACTTCGCGAAGCTCGGCATCGACCCGAGCGCGCGACCCGCGAACCTCTCTCCCGCCGACTATGTGCGCATCGCGCAATACCTCGGTGCGGTCAGGTAAAAAGCTTCGCCCAGCCCGGAATTTCCGGTGGTGGATCGAATGCGCCCTTCGATTGCCTGAACGAGCGGATGAGCTTCGCGTAATCGCCGTAGTCGCGCTCATAGTAGTAAAGGACCGGGGCGCGATAGTTGATCGTGTAGAAGCCGGTCTTGTCGACGAAGCCGTTAGAGACGATGCGTATGCGCAACCCGTCGTCGTTCTTGAATTCCATGACGAGCTCGAAGCCTTGCTTGCCGTTGATCTGCGCCGGCTTGTTGCTCACTACCCTGAGGCGCTCGAGGCCGTAGCGCTTCCGCAGCTCGGAGACGTAAAGATCGGCGGCCTCGAGCGGCAGCATGTTGGCGCGGCTTTTCTTCTTGATCGTCGGGAAGGCGGTATCGGGATAGCGGCGAGTGACCGTGATCGCGTGAATGGCGAGCCCGTCCCGACTCGCGGCCACCTGCTCGAGCAGCAGGGTCTGGGGCTTGTCGTCGACCTTGATTTGCTCAAAGGTGTCGGCCGTCGTCGTCCGGGTCCATCCCGCCGGCACGGACATTTCGAAGCTGGTCGACTTCAGCACGCGGTTATCGTTGTCCGTCAGCGTCCAATAGGGCATCGGCGCGCAACCGCCGACGAGGGCCAGCAACATCGGCAATGCGAAAATCTTCTTCATCATCTTTTCCCCGGCTATTTCAGCGAACTGATGTATTGCTGCACGTAGGCCCGGTCGCCGGCATCTTTGGACGAGAGCGTCAGATACCTGTTGAAGTATTCGCGCGCCTGCCCCTTGTTGCCGGCCTTCATGTAATGCATGCCCAGGCTCTTATAGGTCGGCGCGAAATTCGGCGCGAGCTTCGCGGCCGTTTGAAACGCCTGCAGCGCCTTCTGCGAGTCGTTTTTCTCGTCGCGGCGGATATAGGCTTCGCCCAGATAGTAGTAGCCGACGGCCGGGTAGTAGCGGCGCAGGTTGGCGTCTTCCATCACCAGGATGACGCTCTTGTAGCGATCCTGGCCCAAGTCCTTGCGCAGCGCTTCGACGCGAATCGGCTGCACCACCTGGTTATAGTCTTCCGTGCCCACGCGCCCCCCGCTCTTCTGCTT
>JBJMWH010000122.1:0-3578 GCA_045810245.1 Burkholderiales bacterium
CATCAGCGCGGCGCTGATGGAAGGCGCGCGCGAAGGCCGCAGCGTGCAGCAGCTCATGAGCTGGGGCGCAACGCTCCTCAAGCGCGGCGATGTCATGGAGGGCGTGCCCGAGATGATTCCCCAGATCCAGATCGAGGCGACGTTTCCGGACGGGACCAAGCTTGTCACGGTGCACAACCCCATTCCATGATTCCCGGCGAGGTCAAGACGGTTTCGGGCGAAATCTCCCTGAACGAAGGGAGAAAGACGATCCAGCTCAAAGTGACGAACACCGGAGACCGTCCCATCCAGGTGGGCTCGCACTACCACTTCTACGAGACGAACGACGCGCTCAAGTTCGAGCGCAAGAGCGCCTATGGCTGCCGTCTCAACATCGCCGCCGGCACCGCGGTGCGCTTCGAGCCCGGGCAGACGCGCACGATCGAGCTGGTCCAGCTCGCCGGAGAAAGAAAAGTCTATGGATTCCAGGGCAAGGTAATGGGCCGACTCAAGGGAAAATGAGGTGAAGATCACCCGCCAGGCGTACGCCGAGATGTTCGGGCCGACGGTGGGCGACCGGGTCCGGCTCGCGGACACCGAGCTCTGGATCGAGGTCGAGAAGGACCTCACCGTGTACGGCGAGGAAGTGAAGTTCGGCGGCGGCAAGGTGATCCGCGACGGCATGGGACAGGGCCAGCGCGGAATGAAGGACGTCGCCGACACCGTCATCACCAACGCGCTCATCGTCGACCACTGGGGCATCGTCAAGGCCGACATCGGCATCAAGGAGGGCCGCATCTGGAAGATCGGCAAGGCGGGCAACCCCGATATCCAGCCGAAGGTCACGATCCCGATCGGCGCAGGCACCGAGATCGTCGCGGGCGAAGGCATGATCGTCACCGCGGGCGGCATCGACAGCCATATCCACTTCATCTGCCCGCAGCAGATCGAGGAGGCGCTGATGTCGGGCGTCACCACGATGATCGGCGGCGGCACGGGCCCCGCCACCGGCACCGCCGCGACGACTTGCACGCCGGGCGCCTGGCACATCCGTTCGATGCTCGCCGCCGCCGAAGCCTTCCCCATGAATCTCGGTTTTCTCGGCAAGGGCAACGCTTCCTTGCCTCTCCCTCTGGTTGAACAAGTGAAGGCCGGAGCGATCGGTCTCAAGCTGCACGAGGACTGGGGCACCACGCCGGCGGCGATCGACAACTGCCTCGCGGTGGCCGAGAAAATGGACGTGCAGGTGGCCATCCACACCGATACGCTGAACGAATCGGGCTTCGTCGAGGCGTCGATCGCCGCGTTCAAGGGCAGGACCATCCACACCTATCACACCGAGGGCGCCGGCGGCGGCCATGCGCCCGACATCATCCGCGTCTGCGGCGAGGCGAACGTGCTGCCCTCGTCGACCAATCCGACCCGGCCGTACACCGTGAACACGATCGCCGAGCATCTCGACATGCTCATGGTGTGCCACCACCTCGATCCGGCGATCGCCGAGGACGTCGCTTTCGCGGAGTCGCGCATTCGCAGGGAGACCATCGCCGCCGAGGACATCCTGCACGACCTCGGCGCCTTCTCGATGATGTCGTCCGACTCGCAGGCGATGGGGCGGGTCGGCGAGGTGATCATCCGCACCTGGCAGAGCGCGCACAAGATGAAAGTCCAGCGCGGGCTTCTGAAGAATGATTCAAAAAATGATAATCAAAGGGTGAAGCGCTACATCGCCAAGTACACGATCAATCCGGCCATCGCGCACGGCGTCTCGCACGTCGTCGGCTCGGTCGCGGCGGGCAAGCTCGCCGACCTCGTGCTGTGGAAGCCGGCGTTCTTCGGCGTGAAGCCCTCGCAGGTCATCAAGGGCGGGATGATCGCGGCGGCGGCGATGGGCGACCCGAACGCGTCGATCCCCACGCCGCAGCCGGTGCACTACCGGCCGATGTTCGGCGCTTTCGCAAGGAAGAGCTCGGTGACATTCGTGTCCGGCGCCGCGCTCAAGGACAAGGCGCTCGACAAGCTGAAACTGGAAAAGCCGCTGGTCGCAGTCCGGAACACGCGCGGCCTGAAAAAGCGCGACATGGTGCACAACGACTACCGGCCGAAGATCAGCGTCGATCCGGAGACCTACGAAGTGCGCGCCGACGGCGAACTGCTCGCTTGCGAGCCGGCCACCGTGCTGCCGATGGCACAGCGCTACTTTCTTTTCTGATGGTCATCGTGCGCGAAAAGCTGGCCTCGCGCGCGGCCCGGGCCGCAGGCAGCTTGAATCTCGCCTTCGATAGACGGCAGAGGAGCCGCCAGCGCGCGCTGCTCGATTCCGGTGAGGAGATCGGCATGGTGATGCCGCGCGGCGAGATCCTGCGTGGCGGCGACCGCGTGCTCGCCTCCGACGGCCGGGTGTTCGAGGTCGTGTCGGCGCCGGAGCGATTGCTGCACATCGAGGCGCCGTCGCTCGCGCGCATCGCCTACCACCTGGGCAACCGGCACGTACCGGTGCAGGTCGGCGAGGGCTTCCTGCGCATCGTGCAGGACCACGTGCTGGAGGACATGCTGCGCCGGCTCGGCGCGAGCGTGACGCATATCGAGGCGCCCTTCGAGCCCGAGGGTGGCGCGTACCAAGCATGAGGCTGGCACGGCTACTGCAGCTTGCAAGTCCCGCGCTGCCGGTCGGCGCCTACAGCTACTCGCAGGGCCTGGAGGCCGCGGTCGAGGCGGGCGTCGTCCACGACGCGCCGAGCGCCGAGGCGTGGATCGCCGACGCGCTCGAATTTTCGCTCGGCCGGTTCGAGGCGCCGCTCCTTTGGCGCATGATGCAAGGCGAGGCGCTGAACGAGGTCTTTCTCGCCGGCCGCGAGACCGCCGAGCTCCGCGCCGAGACCCTGCAGATGGGCCATTCGCTCGCGAAGCTGGTGAGCGAGTTCGGATTCGGCAGCGTGCCGCTCGAGGAGTGCGCCTATCCCATGGTGTACGCGTTTGCCGTGGAGCGCTTGGAGCTCGACCGCGAGGAAGCGCTGCTCGCCTATCTCTGGAGCTGGCTCGAGAACCAGGTGATGGCGGCGGTGAAGGCGGTCCCGCTCGGGCAGACGGTGGCCCAGAAGATTCTTCTCAAACTGGGGGGCCGGCTGGCTGATATTGCTGCACGGGCGCAAGCTTGCGAGCCCGCGAATTTCACGCCAGGGCTCGCGATGCTCTCGGCTCTGCACGAAACCCAGTACTCGAGGTTGTTTCGCTCATGACTTTACGGGTTGGCATCGGCGGTCCCGTGGGCTCGGGCAAGACCGCCCTCACCCTCTCGCTGTGCCGCGCGCTGCGCGAAAAGTACGAGATCGCGGTGGTGACCAACGACATCTACACCGAGGAGGACGCGCAGTTCCTGGTGCGAAACGAGGCGCTCGCGGCCGAGCGCATCATCGGTGTCGAGACCGGCGGCTGCCCGCACACTGCGATCCGCGAGGATGCGTCGATCAACCTCGAGGCGGTGGCGCGCCTCGCGCGGCGCTTTCCCGCGCTCGAGCTGGTCTTCATCGAGTCGGGCGGCGACAACCTTGCGGCGAGCTTCAGCCCGGAACTCTCCGACCTCACGCTCTACGTGATCG
>JBJMWH010000123.1:0-4043 GCA_045810245.1 Burkholderiales bacterium
GGCAAGGGCTGGGCGAAGGGCTGGGACCACAAGGGCGGGCCGCGCGATTCCGGCCCCTACACCCGCTTCGAGAACAGCGCCGAGCGCTACAAGTACGAGTTCCGCGACGCGAGTTGCCGCTACAAGTACGAGTACAGCTACCGCAGCGGCCGCTCCAGGGTCGAGCAAAGCGGCGATTGCAGCGGCATCGCCTTCCCGCAGCGCGTAATGATGCAAGGCCGCGAGGCGCTGCCGCGCGCGATCCCGCCCGAGCCGCACGCGCAGCAGATCGAGTGCAACCGCGAAGTCATCGGCGCGGTGCTTGGCGGCGCGGTCGGCGCCGTCGTGGGCTCGAAGGTCGGCAGGGGCGACGAGCGCGTCGTCACCACCGTGGGCGGCGCAGTCATCGGCGCGGTCGTCGGTGGCGCGGTCGGCAAGTCGATGGACGACGCCGACCAGGCGTGCGCAGCCCAGGCGATGGAATACGCGAGCTTCAGGCAGTCGGTGAGGTGGCACAACGCCCAGCGCGGAGCCTATTACACGATGACCCCGGTCGGGCTCGTGCCGGTCGCGGGAAGAGGCGTCGAATGCCGCCGCTACAGCATCCTCACCGAGCACGGCAACATGAAGGATGCGGCCCAGGGAACCGCCTGCCGCCAGCGCGACGGGTCCTGGAGGCTTTCAAGCTGACGTAGCGCCATGCTCTAATCCTCGGATTGGGGCTCCGCCCGTTCCGAGGAGAGAGGTTGATGTTTCGCGCGCTGCTTGGCTGCGCCGCAGTTCTTTGGGTCCTGTCCGGGATGGCACAGCCCTATCCGACGAAGCCGGTGCGCGTCGTGGTCCCCGCGAGCCCCGGCGGTGCAAGCGACCTGGTCGCGCGCCTGGTCGCGGCGCAGCTCTCCGAAACGCTCGGCCAGCCGTTCGTCGTCGAGAACCGCGTCACCTCGGGGGGCATCGTCGGCACCCAGCAGGTCGCGGAGTCGGCGCCCGACGGCCATACGCTGCTCGTCACCTTCGACACCTTCGCGAGCAACGCGCTCCTCTTCAAGAACCTGAAGTGGGACCCGATCCGCGATTTCGCGCCCGTGATGCAGCTCTGCCGCTATCCGCAGGTGCTGCTCGTGCATCCGAGCCTCGGCGTGCACAGCGTGAAGGACTTCGTCGCGCTCGCGAAGCAGCGCGGCGCGCAGATCAACTACGCCTCCGCCGGCCCGGCTTCCTCGAGCCGCCTCGCGTATGAGCTGTTCAAGGACGTCGCCGGCATCGACACGGTTCCGGTGCACTACAAGGGCGGCGGCCCCGCGCTGCAGGACCTGCTCTCCGGGCAGGTGCAGGTGATGCTGATCCAGGGCGGCGGCCCGATCCCGCAGTACGTCAAGAGCGGCAGGCTGGTCGCCCTCGGCATCAGCTCGCGCTCGCCGTCCAAGTTCTATCCCGGCCTGCCGACGATCGCGGAGACCTATCCGGGCTTCGAGACCGAGTCCTGGGTGGCGATGGTGGCGCCGGCGGCCACGCCCAAGCCGACCATCGAGCGCCTGCACGGCGCACTCGCGAAGATGTTCGCCGACCCGGCGATGCGCGAGCGCTTCGAGGCGCAAGGCTGCGACATCGTCGCCGGCACGCCCGAGGACCTCGGCCGCGTATTGCGCGAAGACCAGGCCAAATGGGCGCGCATCGTGCGCGCGAAAAACATCACCGTCGAATGACCAAACGCTATCCGGATCTCCACGACCATCTCGATGCGCTCAAGCGCGCCGGCCTGCTGATCACCGTCGAGCGCCCGATCAACAAGGACACCGAGCTGCATCCGCTCGTGCGCTGGCAGTTCCGCGGCGGCATCGAGGAGCGCGAGCGCAAGGCGTTCCTCTTCACCAACGTGGTGGACTCGAAAGGCAAGCGCTACGACATCCCGGTGGTCGTGGGCGCGCTCGCAGCAAACCGCGAGATCTACCGCATGGGCATAGGCTGCCCGCTCGACCAGATCAACCAGACCTGGAACCGCGCCATCGCCAACCCGATCGCGCCGAACGTGCTGAAGGAAGCGCCCTGCCATGAGCTGGTCTTCGAAGGAAAAAACCTCGAAGGCCATGGGCTCGAAAGCCTGCCCATTCCCATCTCCACGCCCGGCTGGGACATCGCGCCGTTCACCACGCTCTCGCAATACATCACGCGCGACCCCGACAGCGGCGTGCAGAACATGGGCATCTATCGCGGGCAGGTGAAGGCGCCGCGGCGCCTGGGCATGAATCCTTCGCTCGAGCTGCGTCCGGGCATCTACACGCACTGGGAAAAGATGAAGAAGCGACGCCAGAAGCTGCCGGCGGCGGTGGTGCTGGGTGCGCCGCCGTGCATCGCGTTCGCCTCGGCGCAGAAGGTGCCCGATACGCTCGACGAGCTCCACGTCGCCGGAGCGCTGGTCGGCATGCCGATCAACGTGGTCAAGGCGAAAACGGTCGACCTGCTCGTGCCGGCGGAAGCCGAGATCGTGGTGGAAGGATTGATCGACACCGAGTTTCTCGAACCCGAGGCGCCCTTCGGCGAGTCCCATGGCCACGTCAACCTGCAGGAGTACAACGCTTTCATGGACGTCACCGCCATCACGCGGCGGCGCGACGCCATCCTGACCTCGATCATCTCGCAGGTCACGCCGAGCGAGTCGAGCCTCATCAAGCGCGTCGCGCTCGAGCCCCTTTTCACCGACTTTCTGCGCAACACCCTCGCGATCCGCGGGGTGAAGCGCGTGTCGATGCACGAGCCCCTCACCAACCTGCGCAAAGTAGTCGCTGTGATTTTTGAAAGAAACACCCCCACTACGGAGATTTGGCGGGCGCTGCACGGCGCGATCTCATGGAACCGCGCGACGGGCAAATACGTGATCGCGATCAACGACGACATTGATCCCGACAACGCCGACCAGCTCCTCTGGGCGATGTCCTATCGCGCCAACCCGGCGCTCGACCTGCAGATCGTGCCGCATCGCGACCAGGGCCACGGTCCGCGCTCCAGGCGCAACAACGGCGAGGACGCCTCGGTGCTGATCGACGCCACCATGAAGGAGGACTTCCCGCCGATCTCGCTGCCCAAGCGCGAATACATGGAGCGCGCAAAGGCGATCTGGGAAGAGCTCGGCCTGCCCGCGCTCAAGCCCCAGGCGCCGTGGTTCGGGACCAGCCTCGGCGAATGGTCCGACGAGCTCGACGAGGCGGCGAAGCGCGCCGTCGCCGGCGACTACTTCAAGACCGGCGAGGCGCTCGTGCAGCGCCGCCGCAGCGACCTTCCGATGAACACCGAAGTGCGCAGCCTCGACCGGAAGAACCAAGGCGACGAGTAGTCAAGTGGAACACATTCTTTTCGAGGGCCGACGCCTCGCGTTCTGGAGCGCCGGATCAGGATCCTCCGTTATCCTGATCCACGGCTCGCTCGCCACCTCGTCGACCTGGCGGCGCGCTGCGGCGAATCTGGAAGGCGCCGGCCTGCGGCTGATTGCACCTGACCTGCCCGGATGGGGGGAATCGGAAGCCGAGCCGGAGAATTGCCCCAACCTCGTCGAATACGAGACCCGGGCGATCGAAGCCCTCGCGCAGGCGCAAGGAGGCCCAGTCATGCTCGTGGCGCACTCATATGGATGCAGCGTCGCGCTCCTCGCGGCGCTGCACGGCCGTATTGCGGTGCGCGCGCTCGTGCTGTTCGAGCCGACCTTCGTTGCCCTCCTGCGGCAAGCCGGCGAGCGCGAGGCCTATGAGGGCATTGAGCGCTTCGTCGAGGACTACCGGCGCGGCTTCGTCGCCGGAGACAAGCACGCGGTGCGCGGCGTGATCGACCTATGGGGCGGCGCCGGTTCCTACGACGCAATGCCCGAGGCTGCGCGCAACGCCATTGCCGCCTGGGTGCCACGCAACCTTCGCCACTGGCAGGCGGCGTTCGAGCCCGTCCCGGAACTCGAGCGCATCGACTCGATCCGCGTACCGACCACGCTGGTACAGAGCGAGCGGGCCCACCGCGTCGCCCGGCTCATCGTACGCCACATGCACGAGCGCATTGCGCGGAGCCGCGTCGCCGAGGTC
>JBJMWH010000124.1:0-8970 GCA_045810245.1 Burkholderiales bacterium
GATGCCCGACCCGCCGCCCGTGATCCAGGCGACTTTACCGTTTAGCATATTGCGTCGCCCCGAACAGCACCTCCGCCTGCTCCTTGCTGAACGACGGCGTCGCGCGCCTGCGCTCGGCGAGCACCTCGAGCGCCTTCTTCACCGCCGGGCGTGCGGCGATCCGGTCGCGCCACTTCCTGAGACGCGGATAGTCGTCGATGTTCACGCCCTGGCGCTCCGGGAAGCGCAGCCAGGGCATGATCGACATGTCGGCGATGGAGTATTCGCCGCCCGCGACCCATTCGTTTTCTTCCAATCTCTTTTCTACAACCCCATAGAGGCGGTTCGCTTCGTTCCGGTAGCGGTTCATCGCGTACTCGATCTTCTCCGGCGCGTACTGGAGGAAGTGGTGTGCCTGTCCCAGCATCGGCCCGACATGCCCCATCTGGAACATCACCCACTGCATCACCTCCCAGCGATCGCGCACGTCCTTCGGCAGAAACTTGCCCGTCTTGGAGGCGAGGTAGAACAGCATCGCGCCCGATTCGGCGAGCGCGAAGGCTTTGCCGCCGGGGCCGCGCTGGTCGACCATCGCCGGGATCTTGTTGTTGGGCGAGATCTTCAGGAACTCGGGCTTGAACTGCTCGCCCGCGCCGATGTCGATCGGGTGCACGCGGTATTCGAGCCCGGTCTCCTCGAGCATGATGTGGATCTTGTGGCCGTTGGGCGTCGGCCACGTGTAGAGATCGATCAAGCGGTTCCTTTCAGTCGGGTTCCTGGATGACGACGGTGCCCGCGATCTTATCGTGCCAGCCCTGCTTCCTGCGGTCGAATACCGCCCACAGGAAGCCGAGGTAGAACGGCAGCGCGGATACGAAATAGCACAGCAGCCGGATGACGAGGCGCATAGTCGTGGGCGGCGCGCCGGTGGCGGCGTCGACGATTCTGACGCCCACCGCAAGCTTGCCGGGGGTCGCGCCGCAGTAGCGCCAGAATCCGACGACGATCGCGCCGACGATGGCCGCGATCACGAGGTCAC
Organism: Burkholderiales bacterium; assembly: GCA_045810245.1. Lineage (GTDB taxonomy): Bacteria > Pseudomonadota > Gammaproteobacteria > Burkholderiales > SG8-39 > SCGC-AG-212-J23. The sequence continues at coordinate 1,019 of JBJMWH010000124.1, forward strand.
CCGAGCGGCGCACCGGGTCGAGCGAGAAGTAGTCGGCGCCGAAGGTCACGACGATGATCGGCATCGCGATCACGACCACGAGCAACCAGTCGATGAGAACTGCCACCGCGCGCTGCCAGAACCCGGCGTAGTCGTACGCCGGCACATCTTCCCTGTTGAGCGCGCGTGGAGGCGCGCCGCCTTCCCAGCCAGGTTCGACGCGCTCAGGCGAGCTTGACCAGCTGCTTTCCAAAATTTTCGCCTTTGAGGAGCGCGATCAGGCCGCGGGGCGCGTTCTCCAGCCCCTCGAGCACCGACTCGCGATATTTCAGTCTACCCTGGCCGAAGTAGCCGGCAAGCGCGGCGAGCGCCTCGCCGTAGCGATCCCTCCAGTCGAACACGATCATGCCCTGCACACGCAGCCGATTGACGAGGATGGCGCGCCAGTTGCGCACGCGGTAGGGGTCGCTCGAGTTGTAGTCCGAGACCGTGCCGCAGACGACGAGGCGGCCGAACAGGTTCATGCGCGCCAGCACGGCGTCGAGAATCTCGCCGCCCACGTTATCGAAGTACACCTCGACGCCTTTCGGGCAGGCCTCCTTCAGCGCGTCGGCGAGATTGCCGGCCTTGTAGTCGATGCAAGCATCGAAGCCCAGCTCGTCCTTCACGTACGCACACTTCCCGCTTCCCCCGGCGATGCCGACGGCGCGCCCGCCCCAGATCTTCGCGAGCTGCCCCACTACGCTGCCGACCGCGCCGGAAGCCGCCGATACGACCACCGTTTCGCCGGGCTTGGGCTGTCCGATTTCCTTCAAGCCGAAGTACGCCGTCACCCCGGGCATGCCGAGCACGCCGAGATAGCAGCTCAAGGGCGCGCGCTTCTCATCCACGCGCATCGCTTCAGCGGTAGTGCCGTAAAGCTGCCAGCCAAGCTGCGTGAGAACCTTATCGCCTTCCCTAAATTTTTCGTTCTTGGAAGCGATGACTTCGCCGACAGTCTGCCCGACCATGACTTCGCCGAGCTCGACGCCTTTCACGTAGCTCTTCGCGTCGCTCATCCGGCCGCGCATGTACGGGTCCAGCGAAAGCCAGAGGTTTCTCACCAGCACTTCGCCCTGCGCCGGCTCCGGCAGCGGCACCTCCTCGACGCGGAAGTTGGCCTCGCTCACCCAGCCGCTCGGACGGCTGGCGAGCAGCACACGCTTGTTTCGCATCAGAGGGCGGCGAAACGGGCGAGGTGGTGGTCGGCGTCGCCGAACTGGCCGGCGATCACGGTCAGGCGCCGGAAGCTGTGGCTGACCTTCAGCTCCTCGCTCATGCCCATGCCGCCGTGGAGCTGCACCGATTCCTGGCTGATGTGGCGCGCGCTGTCGGCGATCTTGATCTTGGCGGCCGAGACGGCGCGCGCGCGGTCTTTCGCATCGGTCGGTTGATCGACCCTGGAGCAGGCGAGGCAGGCCATGGAGCGCGCCTGCTCCTGGGCGATGAACATGTCGACCATGCGGTGCTGGAGCGCCTGGAAGGTGCCGATGGGAACGCCGAACTGCTTGCGCGTCTTGAGATACTCGAGCGTCGCGTCGCACGCGAACTTCATCGCTCCGACTGCCTCGGCGCACACGAGCGCCGCCCCGAAGTCGGTCAGCACCTCGATGAGTTCGATCCCGCCCTCGAGCCGCTCGGCCTTCGCGCCCCTGAACAGGGGATCGGCTGCTCGCATCTCGTCCACCGTGCGATACGCCTTTGCGCCCGGATTTTCCGCGAGGAACAGCGCGATGCCATCGGGCGCGACTGCGGACACCACGATCCGGTCAGCCATCGGCGCGCCGAGGATGCCGGCTTTCTCGCCCTCGAGGGTCCAGCCTTCGCCCGCCTTGCGCGCGCGGGTCTGGACGTAACGAAGGTCGTAGCGCGCCCCTTTTTCAGTATGCGCGAAGGCGAGCTTCATCTTTCCCTCGACCACTGCCGGCAGGATAGAACGCGCAAGCGGGCTGCGTGCGACCGCGAGCCCGCCCATCAGCGTGGGCAGATAGGGCTCGACGACCAGAGCCTCGCCGAAGGCCTCCATGATCCCCATCAGATCGACCGCGCCGCCGCCGAAACCGCCGTGCTCGGTGGGGAAAGCGAGCCCCGTGAGTCCCATGTCGGCAAATGTTGCCCATACCTTGCGGCTCCAACCATCCTCGGAGGCCACGATCTTCCTGCGCGCCTCGAACTCGTAGTCCTTGGCGAGGAAGCGCCGGACGGAGTCGGCCAGGAGTTGTTGCTCTTCGTTGTAGTCGAAGTTCATAGACCTGCTTCTGCCCCTTACAGCCCGAGGGTCATCTTGGCGATGATGTTGCGCTGAATCTCGTTCGAGCCGGCGTAGATCGTGGTCTTGCGCATCGAAAGGTATTTCTTGCGCACGGCGTCGGTGAATACGTCGCTCGCGGCCGGATCGGCTGCCTGCAGCATCAGCTCGGTGATGCCCTGCTGGATCTCGGTGCCCTTGATCTTGAGCATCGAGACGTCGGCGCCCGGCGGCTGCCCGGTGCGCCGCATGCGGTCGAGGAAGCGCAGGTTGGTGATCTCGAGCGCCATCAGCTCGATCTCGAGACGAGAGAGGCGATCCCGGAAACGGGTGTCCTGCATGCTGGATGAAGCAAATTCCTTGAGCGCGGCGAGCTGGCGCCTCGATTCGCCGATGCGCCCGGTATTCATGCGCTCGTAGCCGAGGAGGTACTTGGCCACGGTCCAGCCCTTGCCCTCCTGATGCACCAGGTTTTCCGCCGGCACGCGCACATCGTCGAAGAACACCTCGTTCACCTCGTGCGCGCCGTCCATCAGGATGAGCGGGCGCACGGTGATGCCGGGCGTCTTCATGTCGATCAGAAGGAAGGAGATTCCCTCCTGGCGGCGCTCCACGCTCGGGTCGGTACGCACCAGGCAGAAGATCCAGTCGGCGTAGTGCGCCAGCGTGGTCCAGATCTTCTGGCCATTGACGACGTAAGCATCCTGGTCTTTGACGGCTTTCGTCTTGAGCGATGCCAGATCGCTTCCCGAGCCGGGTTCGGAATAGCCCTGGCACCAGAAGTCGTCGCCGTCATAGATGCGCGGTAGGAAGCGCTTTTTCTGCGCCTCGGTGCCGAAGCGGAGCAGGACGGCCGCGCACATGGTGAGGCCGAACGGAACCAGCGGCGGCGCCCCGGCGTAGCCGAGCTCCTCCTCGAAGATGTAGCGCTGCACCACGTTCCAGCCGGTGCCGCCCCATTCCTTCGGCCACGCGGGCGCGACCCAGCCTTGCTTCGCGAGGATCCGGTGCCAGCGCAGCAGGTCGTCCTTGGAGAGGTGCGCGTAGCTTGCGACCTTCTGCTTCAGATCCTGCGGCAGGTTCGCGCTCAGCCAGCCGCGCACCTCCTCGCGGAACGCGGCCTCCTCGGGCGAATAGTTGAGATCCACGGCTACAGAATGGTAACGCCGCCGTCGGCGACGATGCACTGGCCGGTGATGAATGCGGCCGCGTCGGAGGCCAGAAACACCGCGATGCCGCCGATGTCGCGCGGCTCGCCCAGCCGGCGCAACGGCGTCGCCGCGATCCGCTCGGCCGCCCGCTTGGGGTCCTCCCACAGCGCGCGTGCGAAATCGGTCTTCACCAGGCCGGGCGCTATGGCGTTGACGCGTACGTTCTGCGGCCCCCATTCGGCGGCGAGGTTGCGCACGAGGTGGTGGTCGGCAGCCTTCGAGACGCCGTAGGCGCCGATCACGGTATTGGCGAGCAGCCCGCCAATTGAGCCCACGACGATGAAGCTGGCGGCTTTTCCGGTCGTTTTTGCGCGCTGCGCCATGCCTTCCAGCGTCATCGCGGCGAGCCAGAGCACGCTTTTCACGTTGTTGGTCACGATTTTGTCGAACGCTTCGTCAGGAATCCCGGTCAGCGGTCCGAAGTAGGGGTTGGCAGCCGCGTTCGAAACTACGATGTCAATACCACCCCACCTAGCCCTCGTCGCTTCGACCAGCGCCCGGAGCTCCTCCTTGCGCGACACATTGCAAGCCTGCGCCAGAACGTCCACGCCCTTGGCGGCGAGCTCCGAGCGTGCCTCGTCGCAGGACTCCTGCTTGCGGCTGCACAGGGCGACCTTGGCACCGGCGCGCCCCAGCTCCTCGGCGATCGAGCGCCCGATACCCCGGGTTCCGCCGGTCACCAGGGCAACTTTGCCTTCCAGGCTGAAGAGGCTCGATTCCACCATATGGAATTCAGTATGACTAAGTTGACAACGGGCGGCTTGGCGACAGAATATCGAAATTGCTGGACGTTCCGCTGCATCCCCCTAAACCAACAACCCCAACTACAGAAACATAGCGAGGAGAGCTTTTCCCCATGGGCGCACCCGAAGCTTCGGTCCCCCTTTCGCAGCCTACCGCGACTTTCAGCTACGAGCACGAAGGCGACCGCCAGTTCGCGACCACGCTCGCGCGCGGCCTCGAAGTCCTGCGCTGCTTCACGCCGCTCGAGCCGCTGCTCGGCAACAAGGAGATCTCGGTGCGCACCGGCCTGCCCAAGCCGACGGTGTCGCGCCTCACCTATACGCTGACCAAGCTCGGTTACCTGCGCCACAACATGCGGCTCGGAAAGTACCAGCTCGGCTCGGCGGTGCTGTCGATCGGCTACCCCTTGCTCGCGTCGATGAACGTGCGCCAGGTGGCGCGGCCGATGATGAAGGAGCTCGCCGATTACTGCAACGGCTGGGTCTCGATGGGGGTGCGCGACCGGCTCAACATGGTGTACGTCGAGACCTGCCGCAGCGGTAACGGCATCACCACGCTGCCCGACATCGGCACCTCGGTGCCGATCTCGCAGTCGGTGATCGGTCGGGCCTTTCTCGCCGCCTGCACTCCGGCCGAGCGCGAGGCGGTACTCAACCAGATGAAAGTGAAGGATCCCGAGGCGCACCGCAAATACCGCGCGCATATCGACAAGTCGCTCGAGGACATCCGCGCGCGCGGCTTCTGCGCCTCGATGGGCGAGCTGCGGCGCGAGCATTTCGCCGTGGGCGTGCCGATGCGACGCACCGTCGACGGCGAGATCGTCGCGTTCAACGCCGGGGTGCCCGCGTTCATGGTGAAGAAGGGCCAGCTCGAAGACGACATCGGACCGCGCCTGGTCACCATGGTGCGCAACATCGAGGCCTCGCTGGGACTGCACTGAGCAGTCTGCAAGACCTGATCGCGTACTTCCGCGAGCTCGACGACGAGGTCGTGCTGGGGTTGACGCGCCTCGGCCGCATCGTCGTCATCCTGCTGGTCGCGTGGCTACTGCAGGCGCTCGCCCGGCGCATTATCCGCGCCTTCCACCACCGCATGTCGCAGCGCACCTCGGCGCCCGAGGAGCTGAGACGCATCCGCACGGTGGGCACCGTGTTCAGCTACTTCGCCACCGTAGTCGTGCTGCTGGTGGCGGGGACGGCGATCCTGAACGAGCTCGGCATCTCGGTGGCGCCGATTCTCGCCACGGCGGGCGTCGCGGGCGTGGCGATCGGCTTCGGCGCGCAGAGCCTGGTCAAGGATTACTTCACCGGCCTGGTTCTGTTGATCGAGGATCAGATCAGCGCGGGCGACGTGGTCGAGATCCTGGGCAAGGCGGGCGAGGTCGAGGAGATCACGCTGCGCTATGTGCGGCTGCGCGACGGCGACGGCTACGTGCATTTCATTCCGAACGGCGAGATCAAGATGGTCAGCAACCGCACCCGCGGCCACGCGTATGCAATGGTCGATGCGGCCATCGAGGGACACGAGTACGTCGAGCCGGCCTGCGCCGCGATGCGCGAGATCGGCGCCGACCTGCGCAAGGACGAGACCTATGCGCCCAAGATCCTCGCCGACGTCGAGATCTTCGGCGTCGAGCGCTGGGAGCTCTGGGGCATCGGCCTGCGCTGCCGGCTCAAGGTCCTGCCGTTCGAGCGCGACAGCGTGCGCCGCGAATTCACGCGCCGGCTGATCGCCGAGTTCGACCGCCGCCAGATAAAAAGTCCCTGAGGATCGAGTGCATCCGGCGCACCCCGTCCGTGAGCGCCGCCGGCCCGGGCTGGAGGATGTCGGCCGACTTGATCTCGAAGAGCTGCTGATCCCTGACCGCGGGGACCTCCTGCCATCCCGGCCGAGCCGCGACGCGCTCGGGACGGAACTTCTTGCCGCACCACGATGCGAGCATGAGATCCGGTTTTCGCCTCACCACCTCCGCCGGATCTTGAATGACCCTCCCGGTGGCGGACTGAGAGCAAGAAAGCTCGGAAAAGATGTTTTCGCCCCCGGCAATCTCGATCAGCTCGCTCACCCAGCGGATGCCGCTGATCATCGGCTCGTCCCACTCCTCGAAGTAGACGCGGGGTCTCGTGGCAAACCCTTTCGCGGCCTCGCTCACTTCGTGCAGGCCGGTTTCGAGACGTTCGACCAGCGCGGCGCCCTTCTCCGGTGCCCCGACGAGCGATGCGAGCATCTGGATCATCGATAAGATCTCGCCGACCGAGCGCTGGTTGAAGATCATGATGTTCAGGCCGGCCTTGGCAAGGTCGCGCGCGATGTCGGCCTGCAGGTCTGAAAAGCCCAGTACCAGGTCGGGTTTCAGCTCCAGGATCTTGTCGATCCGAGCCGACAGGAACGCGGAGACGCGCGGCTTTTCGCGCCTCGCACGAGGCGGGCGCACGGTGTAGCCGGAGATGCCGACGATGCGCCGTTCCTCGCCGAGGAGATAGAGCGTCTCGGTGGTCTCCTCGGTCAGGCAGACGATGCGCTCGGGATAGCGCGCGCCAAACCGGGACACTAACATCGGGGACACTATAGACTAGGCTTCTGACATGGGGCCACTCGCCGGAATCCGCGTGCTCGAGTTCGAGGCGATCGGCCCCGGGCCTTTCGCCGGCATGCTGCTCGCGGACCTGGGAGCCGACGTGCTGGTGGTCGACCGCCCCGCCGAGACCGACCTCGGGCTCAAGCGCGAGCGCTGGTACGACGTGATGATGCGCGGCAAGCGCTCGGTCACCCTTGACTTGAAGTCCGCCGGCGCCAAAGGGGCGGCTCTCGCTCTCCTCGAAAAAGCAGATGCCCTGATCGAAGGCTTTCGCCCCGGGGTGATGGAGCGCCTTGGGCTCGGTCCCGAGGCCGCGCTCGCGCGCAATCCGAAGCTCGTCTACGGGCGCATGACCGGCTGGGGCCAGGACGGTCCGCTCGCGGCGCGCGCCGGGCACGACATCAACTACATCGCCCTCGCGGGCGTGCTGCACGCTTTCGGTCGGCGCGGCGTAGCGCCGGTGCCGCCGCTCAACCTGGTCGGCGATTTCGGCGGTGGCGGGATGCTCCTCGCCCTGGGCATCGCCTGCGCCCTGCTCGAGGCCGGCCGCTCCGGTAAGGGCCAGGTGGTCGATGCCGCGATGGTCGAGGGCGCGTCGCTGCTCGCAGCGATGTTCTCAGGGTTCCTCGCGGCCAAGAGCTGGTCGGAAGAGCGCGGCGTGAACATCCTCGACACCGGGGCGCCGTGGTACGACGTCTACCAGACCGCGGACGGCAAGTATGTGGCGATTGGCGCCATCGAGGCGAAGTTCTACGACGAATTGCTTTCCCGGCTGAACCTCAAGGGCGAGAATCTGCCGGGCCAGTACGAACGCGCACGCTGGCCCGAGATGCGCGAGATTTTTCGAAGCACCTTCAAAGGCAGGACGCGCGACGAGTGGTGCCGGGTGTTCGAAGGCTCGGACGCCTGCTTCGCCCCGGTGCTCACGTTCTCGGAATCGAGGCGCCATCCGCACAACGCCGCGCGTCGAAGCTTCGTCGAAGTGGGCGGCGTGGCGCAGCCCGCCCCGGCGCCGCGGTTTTCGCGCACGCCGGGGGCGGTGCGGCGCGCGCCGCTGGAGCGCGGCGAGGAGGGCCTCGCCGCGCTCGCCGACTGGGGCTTCAGCGCCTCCGAGGTGGAACGGCTAAGATCGGCCGGTCTCGGCCACAAGTAA
>JBJMWH010000125.1:0-3336 GCA_045810245.1 Burkholderiales bacterium
ATCATCAACGGCGCGGATTATGAATACCAGGCGCACATCCCGTTCGCCCTGAAGGAAGGCGTGAGCCGAGAAAAGATCGACGCGCTGAACGACTGGGAGCGCTCGAAGGCCTTCGACGCGGCCGAGCAGGCGGTGCTCGCCTACACCGATTCGATGACCAAGGTGATCCACGTGCCGGCCCCGGTGTTCGAAGCGCTCAGGCCGCACTTCGATGCGCGCGAGCTGGTCGAGCTCACGGCGACGATCGGCGCCTACAACCTGGTCTCGCGCTTTCTGGAGGCCGTGCAGATCGATCACGAGACCCGATAGGAGCCGCGCATGGCACTCACACCGATCCGGCGCGTGGTGACCGGAAATGACGAGCGCGGCAGGTCCAGGGTGATCTGGGATGGCCCTGCGCCGGGGACGCACGAGAGCAAATTCCCGGGCAGAGGGCATACGGATTTCTGGGTGTGGCGTGAAACGCCGCCGCCGCTCGACGGGACGCAGGATGCGGGCACGTGGAACGACGAATTTCCCGGGCCGGTTGGCGGCGGGCATCTGCGCGTCGTGCACTGGCTCGCCAGGACGGAGCAATCGCCGCCGAACGACCCGTACAAGGCGCCCGAGCAGCATGGCCGCACCTGGGACCGCGGCGGCGGCAACCAATACAACCGCTCCTACATGCACAAGACCAAGTCGCTGGACTACGGCATCCTGCTTTCCGGCGAGCGCGTGATGGAGCTCGACGACTGCAAGCTCGTCCTCAAGCCCGGAGATGTCGTCGTCGACGTCGGCGCGTGGCATCTCTGGGACAGCTCGAGGACCGGCTGCATGATGGCCTTCGACATGTTCGACGCCGATTTCGCCGGCGGCCCGGCGGGCACGGCGCAAGGCAACGACCCGGTGATGAAGCCCAAGCCGGATCAGAAGCTCCCGCCGGGCGTGAAGCCCGCGCGGCGTGTCGTGGCGATCGACCGGGAGCCCGGCCGCTCGAGCCTCGTGAGCGATGCCCCGTCGCCCGACGTGCGCGTCGACCCGGCCCGGCCGGGTTTCGCCATGCAGCGCATGTGGGTAGCCGACCGCGCGCCCGCCAGGCTGGTCTTCGAGACGCTGCACCTGCCGTTCACCTTCATGCCGCCGGCCGCCGGATCGGTGCTCAACATCTTCACCTTCCCGCCGGACGAGGCGTGGAAGGCAAACGCGGGCGTCGCCGAAGTCGAGGCTTACTTCAAGTCGATGGGCGCGCCCGGCGCCTCGACCTACTCGCCGAAGGCAGCGCATCCCTACATGCAAAAAACGCCGACGCTCGACTTCTGCATCGTGTTGGAAGGCGAGATCGCGCTGGTGCTCGACACGCAGGAAGTGACGCTCAAGGCGGGCGAGTTCGTCATCCAGCGAGGCACCAACCACGCCTGGAGCAACCGTTCCGGCAGGCCGGCGCTCGTCGCGATCGCCTCGCACGGCGCACGGTAAGCCGGGAGCCGGGAGGGAGAGGAGGGCAAATGAGGCTGCTGGCGGTTTTTCTGCTTTTACTCATAAGCACGACGGGCGCCGCGCAGCCGTTCCCGTCGAAGCCGATCCGCTGCATCGTTCCGAGCTCGCCCGGCGGCGGCGCCGATACGACGACCCGCCTCATCGCAGCCGCGCTGCCCGCCCTGCTCGGCGAGCAGGTGATCGTCGAGAACCGCGCCGGCGCGAGCGGCAATATCGGCACCGCGGCCGCGGCGAAGTCGCCCGCCGACGGCTACACGTGGCTCATGATCAACAACGCCCAGGCCGCAAACGCCACGCTGCAGAAGGACCCCGGCTTCGATCTGCTGCGCGACTTCGCGCCGGTCACGCAGGTGGACTCCGCGCCGCACCTCGTCGTGGTCCATCCCTCGTCGCCGGCAAGCTCGATCCCGGAGCTGGTGGCGCTGGCGAAATCCAGGCCGCAAGCCCTGGACTATGCCTCCGCCGGTACCGGCACGGTGACGTTTCTCGCCGCGGAGCTCTTCAACGCCCAGGCGGGAATCGGCCTGCGGCACGTGCCCTACAAGGGGGGCGGCGAGTCTCTTCTCTCCATCGTGCGCGGCGAAACGGCGGTGTATTTCTCGCCGCTCAGCGTCGCGCTGGGCCATGTGCGGGCGAACCGCCTGCGCGCGCTCGCCGTCACTTCGAAAGAGAGGACGCCGCTCCTTCCGGAAGTTCCAACGGTCGCCGAGTCGGGATATCCGGGCTACGAGTTCAATCTCTGGAACGGCTTCCTGGTGCCCGCCAATACACCGAAGGATGTGATCGCGGTGATACACCGCGCGGTCACCGGCGCCCTGAATACCGCTGAAGTGAGGAGGCGTTTCCTCGAATTAGGTACCTCGCCGGTGGGCAGCCAGCCGGGCGAGTTCGGCGCGTTCCTGAAGAGCGAGGTGGAAAGCATCGCGCAGGTTGCGAAGAAGCTCAACCTGAGCGGCAAGTAGATCAGTGCGGCTTGTTGGCCTCGCGCACGAAGGCGGCTAGTTCGGCGTTGAAGCGGGCGGCATCCTCGTAGAAAGGCGCATGCCCGATGCCTTCATAGATCGAAAGCTTTGCGCCGGGGATCACCGAGGCCGTGTACTTCGCGTTGCCGAGCTTGGAGTTTCGATCCTCCGCGCCGTGAGTCACCAGGACCGGCAATTTCAGCTTGGACATCACAGCGGTCGCATCCAGCGGGCGGCCGCCAAGGCCGGCGCGCACCTTGGGCGGCACCATCATGTTGAACGAGAGCATGACCTCGAAGTCTTCGGCGCTCGGCTGCTTGGAGAAGCAGCCGCGCACGAAGGCGCGCGTCGCCGCGATGTTGGTGGCGAGATCTTCCGATGCCATCAATGGCAGGTTCTGGAGATTGTCGCCGGCTAAAGCCGGATCGGCCTTGATGCCGGCATCGACGAAGTTGATGCCGGCGAGCTTGCCGGCGCCATGGGTGGTGACGTAGTCGGAAATCACCCGGCCGGCATAGGACCAGCCGACCAGCACCGGGCGTTTCAAGCCCGCCGCGTCCATCACGGCCTGAACCTCGTCGCCCCATGCCTTGGAATCCCGGTAGCGCGCGGGATCGAGCGGCTTGTCGGAATTGCCGTGGCCGCGCAGATCGTAGGTCACGATGCGAAATTCCCGGGCGAGACTGCTGTCGACCTGACGCATCCACGAGAGGTAGCTCTGGGAGAAACCGTGGATGAACAGGATTTCCGGACCCGACGGGTTGCCCCACTCCTGCGCCGAAATGGTCAGGCCGTCCGGCGTTTTCACGCTGATCGGCTTGTGCTTCAGTGGCTGCCCGATGCCCTGCTGCGCGATCGCGACGAGAAACGCAGCGACCGTCAACTTGGCGAAGCGACT
>JBJMWH010000126.1:0-3229 GCA_045810245.1 Burkholderiales bacterium
TACGAGGTCGGCGCGCAGCCCCGCCGGCGGCTCGCTCGTCGACTTGCCCTTGGCCGAGTCGAGGAGCCATCCGCCCATGATCACGATCTGCTGCTCGATATCCTCCGGCGGGTTGCCGAACTGGTCGATCACGCTCTCGACCATCAGGAACGCCGAGGCCATCTCGATCACCATGTACTGCTTCTGCCGCGGGTACGGGTCGGGCAGGTGCTTGGTCACCAGGCCGATCGCATCGAGCAGCTTGATGAGGTGCTGGTTGCCGAGCTCGGCGGCCTTGGTCCTGAACGAGGCGACGAGCTCGCGGAAGCGCCCGGCCGCCTTCTGCTCGCCCGAGATGTACTGCACCCAGGCCGACTTGACCGCCTCGAGCCTCGAGTGCAGGTCGTAGAGGGCCGCCTCCAGGAATTCGGTGTTGACCTCGAGGCTCGCGCCATGCTCGGCCGGCGCCGCGGGGAACAGCGTGTCGAGCTGGTAGAGCGCGCGGATTTCCTTGGCGAGCGGCGTCGGCGCGCTCGACTTTCCGATCGCGTACAGGAGCTCGCGCAGCAGCGCCTCGTTCACCGGGGCGGCGCCCGCGGCGAGGTCGCGCATGTGGAAGTCGATCCGGTTGAGGAGCGGCTTCGCCACGACGAGCCACTCGGCGTCCTTCGCCTCGCGCAGGGTCTCGAGCATCCCGAGCGCCGCCCACCACAGGGTGCGCGGCTCGGGCAGGTGCGCCGCGAGCTTGTGGAGCGTCTGCACTGCGCGCGCCATGTCGTCGACGCCGGCGGTCCCGGAGCGCAGCCACGCGAGCACGCCGCGCTGGAACAGCGCGCGCTGCGCCTGCACCGTCGGCGCGATGCCCTCTTTCGGCACGGCGCCGGAGGACGGCTGGGCCGGCGCGGCAATGCCGAGGTCAGGGTAGAAGAGATCCTTCTCGCCGCCGGCATTCTTGCCGTGCAGCGCCGAGAGCTCCTTGTAGACCGGGTAGAGGGCGAGCGGCTGGTTCGCCTGGCCGCGCTCCAATCCTTCGACGAATTCCTTGAGCGCCAGCACCGAGCGGTCCAGTACCGCGATGGTGGCGGCGTCGGGAAGCGCGCCGCCGAGGCCGCTGAACCCCGCTTCGATCGCCTCGCAGAAGCGGGTCGCGCCCGCAAGCCCGACCATGCGCAGCGCCCCGCTCACCTGGTGCATGTGGCCCGGGCAAGGCTGCAGCAGCGCGCCGTTCTGCGGGTCGGCGCCGAACTTCGCCATCTGCTCGCGCACCACCGTCAGGGCCTGGCTGACCTCGGCGGTGATCCACGACAGGAGCGTCGAATCGGGATTCAATATCGGCTCCTTACGCCACCTTGAAGTTCGATACCGAGCTCTTCAGCGAGTCCGCCAGCGCCGTGAGGCGCTGCGAGGACGCGGCGGTCTTCTTCGTGCCTTCCGTGGTCAGCTGGGTGATGGCGAGAATCGCCTTCATGTTCGCCGCGACCTTGGCCGCCGCGCCCGCGTGCTGCTGGGTCGAGTTCGAGATCGCGCCGATCAGTTCGGCCAGGCGGTTCGAGATCTGCTCGATGTCGCGCAGGGCATCGCCCGCTTCGTCGGCGGTCTTGGTTCCCTCCACCACGCCTCGGGTGCTGCGCTCCATGGCCTCCACCGCGTCCTGGGTGTCGCGCTGAATCGACTTCACGATCGCACCGATGTGGCGCGTCGCCTCGCCCGAGCGTTCCGCCAGCCGCTGCACCTCTTCCGCGACCACCGTGAAGCCGCGGCCCGCTTCGCCGGCCGAGGCCGCCTGGATGGCGGCGTTCAGCGCGAGCACGTTGGTCTGCTCGGTAATGTCCGAGATCAGCTGCACGATCTCGCCGATCTCCTGCGAGCTCTCGCCCAGGCGCTTGATCCGCTTGGAGGTTTCCTGGATCTGCTCGCGGATGTCGTTCATGCCGCGGATCGCGTTCTGCACCGCCTCGCTGCCCTTCTCGGCGGCCGCGAGCGAGGTCTTGGCCACCGAGGCCGAGTCGCTCGCGCTCTTCGACACCTGGTGCATCGACACCGTCATCTCCGCCACCGACTGGCCCGTACCCTGGATCTCGGTCGCCTGCTTTTGCGCCGCTTGCAGGAGCTGGCTCGAGACCGACTGCGCCTCGGCGGTCGCGCTCGTCACGTGCGTGGCCGCCGCGTTGATCCCGGTCACCAGGCGGCGCAGCTCTTCAATCGTGGAGTTGATGGCGTCCGCGATCGCGCCGGTCACGTCCTCGGTCACCTTGGCGCGGATGGTCAGGTCACCGCGCTTGAGCATCTCCATCTCGTCGAGCAGGCGCAGAATCGCATCCTGGTTGGACTTGTTGGTCTGTTCGCTCTCCTCCGCGCGCTTGCGGCTGTCGTCGATCCACACCTTGCCGATCAGAAGCAGCATGAGGAGCGCGAGCAGCGAGGCGCCCGCCATCACCGCGTAGTTCACCTGCCGCCCCGCCGCCTCGAGGCCGTAGCCTTCGTCCAGCGTATCGGCGGACTTGAGCAGCGTCTCGCTGTCGTTGAAGATGTCGCGCGTGGCGCGCTTGGCGTTCACCAGGCGCTGCATGTTGCCGAGGATCTCGGCCACCGCCTTCTGGTACTGCTTGAAGCCGGTCTCGAGGTCCGCGAGCTTGCCGCGCATGTCGGCGTCGGTCACCTTGCCGATGCGCATGGCCTCGTTGCCGTTGAGCAGCGCCTGCAGGGTGTCGCGGAAGGTGTTGGTGTCCTTGCCGAGCAGGAACGCCACCTCGGGGTCGACCACGTCGCCCGCCAGCATCGTGTTCGCGTTCTTCGCCATCCGCTGTGTCAGCATGACGAGCTGCGCGGTAATGGCGTTCTGGCGCACCGAGCCGCCGAGCTGCACGCTGAGCGCGGCAATCTCGTCGGCCAGCTCGAGCAGCGCCGGGTTGTTGGCGTTGATCTGGCGCACCGCCTCGCCCAGGGCCACGAGGTTGCGTTCCTCGCCGATCACCAGGCCCGCGTTCTTCTCGGTCTTCTGCCACTCCTTGTCGAGCGTCGCGAGCTGCGCGCGCACGCCTTGCGGCGAGGCCGGCAGCTCCACGCCCGAGGCGATGCCGCCGACCAGCAGCAGCTTCACCGACTTCGCGAATTCGTCCCGGCTGTCGCGCAGCTGCTTGAAGGCCTCGCGGTTACCCTGCGAGGACTGCTGTGCCGCTTTCGCGAGGCGCTGCGAGAGCATGCGGATTTTTCCGCCCGTCGACACGTAGAGGGTGGCGAAGGTGCCCTG
>JBJMWH010000127.1:0-6149 GCA_045810245.1 Burkholderiales bacterium
CTATTACATCGAGGTCACCAACTCGCACGCCGAGAAGATCCCGATCGACTACCGGCGCCGCCAGACGCTGAAGAACGCCGAGCGTTACATCACGCCGGAGCTGAAGGCATTCGAGGACAAGGCGCTCTCGGCGCGCGACCGGGCATTGGCGCTCGAGAAGTCGCTTTATGAAGAGCTGATCGAGTCGCTGCAGTCTCACGTTCCTTCGTTCCTGAAGATTGCAAAGGCGCTCGCATTCGCCGACGTGCTGTCGAGCTTCTCCGCCACGGCGCTCGAGCGAAACTACGTGCGGCCGCACTTCGTGGCCGACCCCGTGATCGAGATCGAGGGCGGGCGCCACCCGGTGGTCGAGGGCCGGATGGAACAAATGAGCGAGCGCTTCATCGCCAACGACTGCCGCCTCGGTCCCGCGCGGAAGCTCCTTCTCATCACCGGGCCGAACATGGGCGGCAAGTCGACCTATATGCGGCAAGTGGCGCTGATCACGCTGATGGCGCACATCGGTGCCTATGTCCCGGCGAAGGCAGCGCGCATCGGTCCCATCGACCAGATCTTTACCCGCATCGGCGCCGCCGACGACCTCGCCGGCGGGCGCTCCACGTTCATGGTGGAGATGACCGAGAGCGCCTCGATCCTGCACAACGCCACCGAGAAGAGCCTGGTGCTGATGGACGAGGTGGGACGCGGCACCTCGACTTTCGACGGCCTGTCGCTTGCCTGGGCGATCGCCCGGCACCTGGTGGAAAAGAACCGCAGCTTGAGCCTGTTCGCCACGCACTACTTCGAAATGACGCGCCTCGCGCTCGAGTACAAGGAAGTGGCCAACGTGCACCTCGACGCGGTCGAGCACAAGGACACGGTCGTGTTCCTGCACGCGGTGGAGGAAGGCCCCGCGAGCCAGAGTTACGGGCTGCAGGTCGCAGGCCTCGCCGGCGTGCCGAAGCCCGTCATCCGGCAGGCGAAGAGGTACCTGCAGCTCCTCGAGGAGTCGAGCATCGCGCGCGGCAACACGGCTGACTTGTTTTCAGCGACCAAACCGATGGAGCCGGAGCCGGCCGCCGATCCGCTGCGCGAGGAACTGGCGCAGGTGAATCCCGACGAGCTGAGCCCGCGCGAAGCGCTCGAACTCCTCTACCGGCTGAAGAAGCTCTAGGACCCGCTAGCCTCGCGCGCTTCCTGCGCTCTTCGCCCTCGTAGCCCTGCTGCGTGAGGGGCCCATTTTGCGCGTTTTGGTATTAAGCCTGAGGTGCCCGGTAGAGCGGCAACCGAACCGTGAATATGCTGCCCTTGTTCCGGCCGTCGC
Source organism: Burkholderiales bacterium (assembly GCA_045810245.1). GTDB lineage: Bacteria > Pseudomonadota > Gammaproteobacteria > Burkholderiales > SG8-39 > SCGC-AG-212-J23. Next base: position 1,304 of record JBJMWH010000127.1, read on the forward strand.
TACGGGCCTGTACCGTGCCGCCGTGCAATACGACCAGCTGACGCACCAGCGGCAGCCCCAATCCCACTCCGCCGGGCGCGACTTGTCGGGAAGACTCTTCCTGAGTGAACAACTCGAACACCTTCGGCAGGACCTCGGCCGTCATGCCCATTCCCGTATCCTCGACCCGCACGATGGCATCGCCGCCTTCCGTGGTCAGGTTGAACAATATCCTGCCCTTCAGCGGCGTGTATTTGATGGCGTTGTCGAGGAGATTGGCAAACACCTGCTGCAGCCTTAACGGATCAGCGTTCACCAAAACTGGGCCCTCGATCAGGATGACTTCCAATTCTTGACTACGGGCCTGGACCAGCGGGCGGGCCGAGGCAGCAGCCGCATTCGCTACGTCCTTCAAGTCGATGACCTGCAGCTGCAGATCGATTTTGCCTGCGCTGATGCGGATGGTATCCATCAGATCGTCCGTCAGCCTACGCAGCACGGCCGCCTGACGGTCGATGACCTGAAGACCCGCAAGCCCCATCGGGTCGACGGGACCGCTGCGCCGGATGAGCTCCAGGGCGTTGACCAGAGCGTTGAGCGGATTGCGCAACTCGTGCGCCAGCATGCCGAGGAACAGGTTTTTGTGGTCGTGCGCCTTGGAAAGCGCCTTGACCTGGTTTTCCAGCGCTTCGGTCTGTGACTTCACGTCGGTTCGATTCCGAACCAGCTTCGCGAACGCGATCGGCTTTTCCGCTGCGTCGCGCAGCGCGAACAGGACACCGCTTCCCCAGAAGTGCGTGCCGTCCTTGCGCACGTGCCAGCGGTCATCTTCCGCGCGCCCGCCCGACCTGGCGACTTCAAATTCCTGTTTCTCCGCGCCGCGGTCTATGTCGTCCTGGTTGAACAAATGAGTGGCCGGCCGGCCGATCACTTCATGCGCTGCGTAGCCGAACACGTGCTCCGCGCCCCTGAACCAGTCGGTGATCTTTCCGTCGGGGGCCATGAGGAAGAGCGCGTAGTCCTCGCCCTGTTCAAGAAGCAGCCTCAGGAGCTCCTGCGTTTCCGGTACCGCTGGTCTGTCACCAGCGTCGCGATCGCGACCGCTCATGCGAGTGCGCTAGCGGCAGCGGCTACGGCGATCACGAGCCCAGTCAAAGCGATCACGAGCCCAGTCAAAGATTTCATCGCACCTCCTAAAAGGGCGGGGCGCAAGCTCCGTTCCCGATCCGGGCCGGCCTCAGGTATGGTACTTGCGGCGGCGCGGGTGTTTTACTTCACTCCAAGGGGGTCCAACGTGCCGACTATCGCACCCGAGATCACTTTCCACGACGTCGACCGCTCACAATGGGTCGAGGACTACATCGTGCAGCGGCTGGACAAGCTCGAGCGCTTCGCCAGCGGCATCACGCGCTGCCATGTGACGCTTTCCCAGGAGAACGCGAGCCACAAGAGGGGCAATCGCTACAGCGTCATGGTGGAGGTGCGCATTCCGCCGCAGCACGACCTCGCGGTGAAAAAGCAGAAAGAGATCCGCGACATCCGCACGCAGCTCCCCGCGGCCATCAACCTGGCTTTCGGCGCGATCGAGCGCCAGCTCAAGAAAACCGCGGCGCTGCGCCGCGGCGAGGAAAAGGTGCACGACGCTCAGCCGCACGGGATGGTCGAGAAGCTGTTCGACGAGGGCTACGGATTCATCCGGACGGCGGAGGACAATCGCCAGATCTACTTCCACCGCAACAGCGTCTTGCACGGTGAATTCGAGCGCCTGACAGTGGGCGCCGAAGTGCGCTACAGCGCCGAGGAAGGCGAGGACGGCCCACAGGCGAGCAGCGTGCAGCTCATCGCCAAGTCGCCCTCGATCTAGATTTCCGCGACTGACCATCAGCGCGTCGCCAGTCGAAATTCACGCCGGCCCGATAGAGCTCGGCGCGCATGAGGACCGCCCGCTACTGCTTCGGCTTCATGCCGAGGAGCTTCGCTGACTCGGCGAGCTGCTTCACCTGCTCGTCGATCGAGGCGGCGAACTCGGCGGCGTCGCCCGGGGTGTTGAGCTGGGCGGTGGCCGCGAGCCGCTCCGCGACGAGCGGATCCTTCGACACGGCCTTGATGTCGGCGCCGATGCGCTCGCGCGCCGCGTTCGGCAGGTTGCTCGAGCGCGCCGCGATGATGCCGACCAGCCCCTCGAAGTTGAGCCCCGGGAAGCCGGCGTCGGCCACCGTCGGCAAGTCGAGCCCGGGAACGCGATTGCGAGCCTGCACCGCGAGCAGCTTGACCTTGCCCGCCTGCACCTGCGGCCGCACGATCGCGTACGCTGAGCTGTAGAGCTGGATGCGCTCGCCGATGAGGTCGTTCACCGCCTCCGCCGGCTGCTTGTAGCGCACCTGCGCCGCTTCGATGCCCTGGCTCTTGAGGAAGCCCTCGAGGATGATGTCGGTCATCGTCACCGCGGTGGTCCAGTTGAGCCACCCCTTCTTCTGCTTCGCGGTCTCGAGGAGCTCCTTCAGGGACCCGACGTTCATGCTCGCCGGCACGCCCAGCGTGACCACCGTGCCAGAGACGCGCGCGACGGGCACGAGCTCCTTCGGATCGTAGGACATGCTCTCGAGGCTGTAGGGGTGGCCGACGAAATTCGCCGTCGGGCCCCACAGCAGCGTGTGATCGTCCTTCGCCTGGATGACGGCGTTGATGGCGATGACGCCGTCGCCCCCGGGACGGTTCTCCACCACGACCGGCTGGCCCCAAAGCTTGGTGAGGCGGTCGGCGTAGAGGCGCGCGCCGATGTCGGCGCCCGAGCCGGGACCGAGCGAAAGGACAAACTTGACGGGGCGCTGCGGCCAGCTCTGCGCGAAGGCCGGGCTTGCACTGACAAGCGCAATCGTGCAAAAAACGACACGGGTAATGGTGTTCATGGTGGCTACTATACTGCCCGACGCGATGACGGCAATAAGCAGAGTCGGAATTCTCGGCCTCGGAAAGATGGGCGCGCCTATGGCGCGCCACCTTCTCTCCAGGGGCTACAGCGTCGCCGGCTACGACCCGCTCGAGGCGGCGCGCAGCAACGCCCGGGCCCTCGGCATGACGCTTCTCGGCTCGCCGGGCGAAGTGGCGCGGGCGAGCGAGGTCGTGATCATCGTGGTCGGCTTCGACCACGAGGTCGAGGCGGTCATCTTCGGCAAAGACGGCATCGTGCAGGCCGCCCGCCCCGGGCTCATCGTCGCGCTCGGCTCGACGGTTGCGCCGCGCTATGCGCGGCGCCTCGCGGAGCGCCTGCGCGACGCCGGCATCGTGCTGCTCGACGCCCCGCTCGCCCGAGGCGAAGCCGCCGCCCTTGCCGGCAAGCTCCTCATCTACGGCGCCGGCGACGAAGCGGCGTTCGAAGCGTGCCGGCCTGCGTTCGGCGCCTTCGCCTCGGACATCTTTCACCTCGGCGCCGCGGGCGCCGGGCAGGTCGGCAAGATGGTGAACAACCTCATCCTGTGGTCGTGCATCGTGGCGAACGACGAAGGCCTCGCCTTGGGCGAGGCGCTCGGCGTCGATCGGGCGCGCCTGAAGGCGGCCTTGCACCATGGCAGCGCGCAGAACTGGGCGATGGACCACAGCGCCGAGCGCTCCGGCATGCCATGGGCCGAGAAGGACATGAGCATCGTGCTGCACGAGGCCGATCTCGCGCGCGTAAGCCTGCCGCTTTCCGGCACCGTCAAGGAGACGATCAAGGGCTTGAAGATCCGCCTGGGACTGGGCCTGCCGCCGGGGAGCGAATGACCCGGGTCTTGCTTTCCTCCTTTCGCGCGCGCCCAGTTCGCGCTGTACTTCAAGCTCGCCTTGCGCCTGGACATGAGGGGATAGCCGAATAGATGCGGCTTTTCGACATCGGCGCCAACCTCTCGCATGCGGCGTTTTCGCAGGATCTGCCGCAGACGATCGAGCGGGCGCGGCAGGCCGGGGTGACGCGAATCGTCGTCACCGGCACCACGGTCGACGAATCCATGGCCGCCATCCGCATCGCCGAGGAGTTCGACCTCTACGCCACCGCCGGCGTGCATCCGCACCATGCCCGCGATTGCGGCCCGCAGACGATTCCGGCGCTGCGCAGCATCGCCGTGCACCCGCGCATCGTCGCGATCGGCGAATGCGGCCTCGACTTCAACCGCAACTATTCGCCGCACCCGGACCAGGAGAGGTGGTTCGTCGCGCAGCTCGAGCTTGGTTTGTCCCTGAACAAGCCCCTCTTTCTGCACTCGCGCGAAGCGCATCCGCGGTTCTACGAGATCCTGAAGCACCACCAGGTGAAGCGCGCAGTGGCGCACTGCTTCACCGGCGAGCGCGACGAATTGCGCGCGTACCTGGAGCTCGACCTCTACGTCGGCATCACCGGCTGGATCTGCGACGAGCGCCGCGGGCGCCATCTCCTGGATCTCGTCAAAGAGATCCCCAGGGAAAGGCTGCTCCTCGAGACCGATGCCCCCTATCTGACCCCTCGCGACCTCAAGCCCCAGCCCAGGGCGCGCCGCAACGAGCCCGCCTTTCTGCCGCACATCGCGCGCGCCGTGGCGGGGGCCCTGGGCCGTCCGCTCGAGGAGCTCGCCGCCGACACGACGCGCAACGCCGCCCGCCTCTTCGGCCTGCATGAATCTGGTACAGCTTCTACTGCGCAGCGCCCGCTGGCTGCCTGAGCGGCCTGCGCTCGCGCTCGGCGCTACGCCGGTTCGCTCCTACCGCGAGATGGCGCAACGCGTAAGCAGGATAGCTTCTGGTTTCCAGAAGAAATTAAACCTACAACCGGGAGATCGAGTCGCGATCGCGATGAAGAACTGCCCGGAATTCTACGAGGTGCTGTTCGCCTGCTGGCATGCCGGCATGACCGCGG
>JBJMWH010000128.1:0-6204 GCA_045810245.1 Burkholderiales bacterium
TTACGCCAGGCAGTTCCTGCAGCTCACCGAGAAGCCCGACGTCGATCTGATCGAGGGCCTGTCTCCGGCGATCGCCATCGAGCAGAAGGCGGGGAGCCACAACCCGCGCTCGACCGTCGGCACGGTGACCGAGATCCACGATTACCTGAGGGTTCTCTTCGCCCGCGCCGGCACGCCGTACTGCCCGCAGCACAACCTCGAGCTCAAGGCGCAGACCGTGGCGCAGATGGTCGACCACGTGGCTGCGCTGCCGCAGGACACACGCCTCATGGTCCTCGCCCCCGTGGTCACCGGGAGAAAAGGCGAGCAGGCCGAGCTGCTGGAGGAGCTGCGCGCCCAGGGCTTCACGCGTGTACGGATCGACGGCAAGGTGCACGAGCTCGACGCGGCGCCGCGGCTGGCGAAGAATTCCAAGCACACCGTCGAGGTCGTGATCGACCGGCTGCGCGCGCGCCCCGACGCCAAGCAGCGCCTCGCCGAGTCCTTCGAGACGGCGCTGCGGCACGCCGACGGCCGCGCCCTGGTCGTGGAGGCCGATTCGGGCAAGGAGCATCTCTTCTCGGCGAAGTTCTCCTGCCCCGCGTGAGACTATTCGCTGCCCGAGCTCGAGCCGCGGCTGTTCTCGTTCAACAATCCCATGGGCGCCTGCCCGCGCTGCGACGGTCTGGGCGCGGTCGAGTTCTTCGATCCGAAACGCATCGTCGCGCATCCGAACCTCTCGCTCGCGAGCGGTGCGATCCGGGGCTGGGACCGGCGCAACCACTTCTACTTCTCCATGCTGCAGGCGCTGGCGAAGCATTACAGCTTCGACGTCGAGCAGCCCTGGGAAATGCTCGACGAGCGCATCCAGGACGTCATCCTGCACGGCTCGCGCGGCGAGAAAATCGCCTTCCGCTATCCGGGCGAGGCGGGCCGCGCGTCCGTGAAGCAGCACCCCTTCGAGGGCGTCATCCCGAATCACGAGCGGCGCTATCGCGAGACCGACTCGCTGGTAGTGCGCGAGGAGCTCGCCAAGCTGCGCAACGTGCGTGCGTGTCCTGAATGCCGAGGTGCACGACTGCGGCGCGAAGCGCGTCACGTGAAGATCGCCGGGCACACGATCTATGAGATCTCGAGCTGGCCCCTGCGCCTCACGCAGCGCTTTTTCTCGGCACTGCAGCTCGAGGGCGCCAAACAACAGATCGCCGAGCGCATCGTGCGCGAGATCGCGAACCGCCTCGGCTTCCTCGTCAACGTGGGGCTCGACTACCTGGCGCTCGAGCGCTCGGCGGAGACCCTCTCCGGCGGTGAGGCGCAGCGCATCCGCCTGGCGAGCCACATCGGCTCAGGCCTCACCGGGGTCATGTACGTGCTCGACGAGCCTTCGATCGGGCTGCACCAGCGCGACAACGAGCGCCTCATCGCGACCCTCAAGCACCTGCGCGATCTCGGCAACTCGGTGATCGTGGTGGAGCACGACGAAGAAGCGATCCGCGCCGCCGACTACGTGGTCGACATGGGGCCCGGCGCGGGCGAGGCCGGAGGACGCGTCATCGCGCAAGGCTCGCCCGCCGCCATCCTGGCCAATTCCGACTCGCTCACCGGCCGCTATCTCGCGGGAAAGCTCTCGATCCAGGTACCGCGGCTACGGCACCGGCCGGGGAAGAACCGCATCACCGTGCGCCGTGCGCAAGGCAACAACCTGAAGGACGTCGAGCTTTCGCTTCCCCTGGGGCTCCTCGTATGCGTGACCGGCGTGTCGGGCTCGGGAAAGTCCACGCTCATCAACGATACGCTGTACGCGGCGGTGGCGCGCCACCTCTACGGCAGCGCCGCGGAGCCCGCGCCGCACGAATCGATCGCGGGCCTCGAGCATCTCGACAAGGTGGTGAATGTCGACCAAAGCCCGATCGGCCGCACGCCGCGCTCGAACCCCGCGACGTACACCGGGCTGTTCACGCCGATCCGGGAGCTCTTCGCCGGCGTGCCGGAAGCGCGCAGCCGCGGCTACGACGCCGGGCGCTTTTCCTTCAACGTCAAGGGCGGGCGTTGCGAGGCCTGTCAGGGCGACGGCGTGACGAAGGTCGAGATGCACTTCCTCGCCGACATCTACGTTCCGTGCGACGTGTGCCGCGGCAAGCGCTACAACCGGGAAACGCTGGAGATTCGCTACAAAGGCAAGAACATCCAGGAAGTGCTCGAGATGCCGGTGGCCGAGGCGGCCGCGTTCTTCGCTGCCGTGCCTGCGATTGCCCGCAAGCTGCAGACGCTGATCGACGTGGGCCTCGGCTACGTGCGCCTCGGCCAGTCGGCAACCACGCTCTCCGGCGGCGAAGCCCAGCGCGTCAAGCTCTCGCTCGAGCTCTCCAAGCGCGACACCGGACGCACCCTGTACATCCTCGACGAGCCGACCACGGGCCTGCATTTCCACGACATCCAGCTGCTCCTCGACGTGCTGCATCGCCTGCGCGATGCGGGCAACACGGTGGTGGTGATCGAGCACAACCTCGACGTCATCAAGACCGCGGACTGGCTCATCGACCTGGGACCCGAGGGCGGCGACGGCGGCGGGCGCATCGTCGCCGAGGGCACGCCCGAGCAGATCGCCGCGAGCGCCGCGAGCCATACCGGGCGCTACCTGAAGCGCCAGCTCGACAAAGGCCAGCGCGCCGCCACAATCGGTACAGAACAGGTCCCCCGCTCGCGCGCAGCGTAGCCAGATTGATCTGCTGCAATCTCGGCATACGCCAACCTCAATGCAGAGCAGAGTTGCAGCTTCTCAGCTACTGATCGGACATTCGACCCGCATCAGCACGCCCGAGCCGTCCTCACGGTTCGCGGCGCGCGCATCGCCGCCGTGGAACTGCGCGATCAGCCGCACCATGTACAGGCCCAGCCCCAGATGGGGCTCCTTTCGATCGAGCTGCGGCTCGCCCGACCCTTCGGGGCGAACCGAAACCATGGACTCGAAGAGGCGCCCGGTCATCTCGGCCGGCAGGAGCGGGCCGCTGTTGCTGACGGTGAGCGTGCCCTTCTCGTCTAGGCGGATGCGCACCGGCTCGTCGCGCTGCGAGAAGTCGGCCGCGTTCGCCGCCAGTTTGTCGAGCATCTGGGCATAGAGATCGGGCGCGCCGCGCAGCATGACCGGCCATTCGGGCAGCGACAGGCCAAACCTGACCTGGGGGTAAATCGACGCGTAGCCCGCCACGCAGCCGCGCAGCACCTCGCGGGCGTCGAAGCGCTCGCGATCGGCTTCCCGCACCACGGCCTCGAGGCGGGTCGCCTCGGACATGCGAGTGAGGATGGCGTCGAGCCGCGCGAGGCCTTCAGCGGCGCGCTCCGTATAGACCCGCGCCTCGTCCGGCAGCGGCGTCATCTTCAGGTTCTCGAGCGAGGAGCGGACCACGGTGACCGGCGTGCGCAGCTCGTGCGAGAGCCGGCCGCCGAGCTTCTCGAGGTAGGCGTTGTATTGCGCAAGCCGCTCGAGCGCGGTCGAGAAGCTGCGCGAAAGGTCGCCGAGCTCGTCGCCCGAGCTCGAGGCGGCGAGCAGCTTCTTCACCCGCCCCTGCGAATCGATCGCCTGCTCGGCCTCGTCGCGCAGCCGCGTCAGGCGCAGCGACAGGCGCGAGGCGAACGCGAGCAGCACCAGCGCGCCGATCGCGAACACGAGCAGCGTCACCGCCACCACCTTCTCGAGCGTGCGGTCGGAGAGCGAGCGGATCGCGTTGGTCGTCTCCTCGACCACCACGGCACCGAGCACCTCATCGCCCGACCAGATCGGGTGCGCCGCGGAAAGGATGACGGCGCGCGAGTCGGTGGAGTTGCGCCAGCGCCGCCCGGCCATGCCCTGCAGCGCGGCACGCACCTCGCCGGCCCCGCTGATCTGCGACTCGGGCAGCGCGTCGTCGAAGTCCTCGGTGGGCCGCTCGAGCACCAGCTCGGTGAGCGGGCGCAGCCAGCGCGCGAAGACCTCCAGCGCGTCCGCGGGCGGCCGTTCCTCGGGCGCCTTTTTCCTGAGGTCGCCCGTGATCGCGAGCAGGCGTTCCTGCCGGTCGACGATCCAGATGCGCAGGTCGGCGCGGCCGAGGCTCTTGAGGATGCGCTCCATTTCACCGTCCGCGGCCACGCCGGGGCGCAGGTCGGCGAGCTCGGGCCGGTCGTGCAGGGCGGTCGCGACCGCGCGCGCGGTGGCGACGAGCGCCTGTTCCTGTCCCTCGCGCAGCACCGCCTCCATGTCCTTCACGTAGCGATAGCCGAGCCACGGGATCGGCGCCAGCACGAGCGCGACCAGCGCCACCTTGGCTCTCAGGCCAAAGCGCATCTAGCTATTCCAGCGGTAGCCGAGCCCGTACACGGTGTCGATGGCCGCGAACGCGGGATCGACTGCCTGGAACTTGCGCCGGATGCGCTTCACGTGCGAAGTGATCGTCGAGTCGTCGACCACGATGTGCGCTTCCTTCATGAGCTGCTCGCGATTCTTGACGTGGCCGGGGAAGCGCGCCACGCAATGCACCAGCCAGAACTCCGTCAGGGTGAGGTCCACGGGCCTGGACTTCCAGCTTGCCACGAAGCGCTTCATGTCGAGGCTCAGCTCGCCGCGCTCGAGGATCTCCTCCTCGAGGGGCGGCTCGCTCAGCAGATCGGCGCGGCGAAAAAGCGCGCTGATGCGCGCGAGCAGATGCGGGATGCCGGCGTCCTTGGTGAGGTAGTCGTCGGCACCCATGCGCAGGCCCGAGATCACGTCGAAATCGCTGTCGCGGGCGGTGAGGAAGATGATCGGCAGCGCAGCGGACAGCGCGCGCAGCTCGCGGCATAGCGCGAAGCCGGCGTCGGGCTCGCCCGCGAGCCCGATGTCGAGCAGCGCAAGATCGGGCAGCCGGCTGCGGAAAGCGGCGAGCGCCGAGCCTCGGTCGGCGAACGCGCTGACCTGGTAGCCGTGCTTCTTGAGCAGGTCGGCGTAGTTCGCGCGGATTGCCGGATCGTCCTCGACGATGGCCACTATTCTTGCCATGCGGCCAATATACCGGAGGCCGGGCCGCGCAAAACCGCCTGCCACCGGTTCGCCACAATTCATCCGCGCGGCGCCCGCTTTGCGCTCCCGCCGACGCAGCTTGGGCTGCTGAAATGACGGGCATGTCTCACACCCACGGGAGCGCGCCCATGAAAGCCGTGATCGATTTCTCATATGCCGCCGTCGTCGCAGCCGTGATCGGCATCGCGGTCGGCGGCACCGCCTTCTCGCTCGTCTGGCTGATGCACATCCTCAAGGTGTAGAACAGGCGCCGAGGGCTGGTGGCTGGCGGCACGCGCGGCCTCCTCCCCAGCCGCGATGCCAGCGCGCCGGTCCGGAATTCCGGGCTCGACGCATGGATCCGCCAGCTCCTAGCCCTCGGCGCCTTTACCCAAGCGCCTCACCCAGCGCCGAATGCTCATATGTTGACAAAGACGAACGTTCGTACTATTTTACGGCCAGGGCCGTGCAGAGCGCAGTCAAGCCGGACTCCGCCAAGACGAAAGGTGAGCGCACCCGCGCCGCCATCCTCGACGAAGCCCTGCGCCTGGTGAGCAAGGCCGGGCTCGACGGCCTGACCATCGGCACGCTCGCCGAGGCGACCGGCATGTCGAAGTCCGGGCTGTTCGCCCATTTCGGCTCGCGCGATGAGCTGCTGCTCGCGGTGCTCGCGCACGGCCAGGCCCAGTTCGGCGAGGTCGTGTTCCAGCCGGCGATGGCCAAGCCGCGTGGCCTGCCGCGGCTGCGTGCCATGTTCGTGAACTGGCTCGTCTGGACCGAGTCGGCCGAGCTGCCCGGAGGCTGTCCCATGATCGGCGGCGCCTCCGAGTTCGACGACAAGCCGGGTCCGGTGCGCGATATGCTCGCCGGCGGGCAGCGCAGCTGGATCGAGACGCTGAAGCGCGCCGTGCGCCAGGCGGTCGACGAGCGCCAGCTCGACGCGGACACCGACCCCGAGCAGATCGCCTTCGAGATGTTCGGCATCGCGCTCGTGGTGCACCACCACCGACGCCTGCTCGGCTACCGCAAGGCCCGCGAGCGCGCCCTCACCGCGCTCGACTCGCTGTTCCAGCGCCACACCGTTTCCTGACGAGGACTCGCCATGCCTACTACCCTGCGCTCGCCACAAATTAGCACGAACGTTCGCTTAGTCGCCTCGCGGCTGCTGTTTCCCGATCTCGCCTGGGCCTGGGCCGAGCGCCTGTTCCTCAGTC
>JBJMWH010000129.1:0-10440 GCA_045810245.1 Burkholderiales bacterium
AGCCCGTACTCGGCGGCCTTCGCGCGGATCCCGTCGACGACCGACTGGAGCGTCACCTCGGGGCCGAGCCCGAGCCAGACGTTCTCCGCGACCGTGAGCGAGTCGAAGAGCGAGAAGTGCTGGAACACCATCGCGATGCCGAGCGCGCGCGCCTCGTGGGGCGTGCGGATGTGGACCGGCGTGCCGTTCCACCGGATCTCGCCCGCGTCCGGGCGGGCCGCGCCGTAGATGACCTTCATCAGCGTGGACTTGCCCGCGCCGTTCTCGCCCAGGATCGAGTGGATCTCGCCCGGCGCCACCGTGAGCGCCACGTCGTCGTTGGCGAGGACGGACGCGTAGCGCTTGGTGACGTGCCTGAGCTCGAGCCGGGGTGCGGTCACTGGGCGGTCCACGGGAGGTCGTTCACCTGTCGTTCACTTGCCCCCGCCGCGCGACTTGATGGGCGAGACGAACTGGTAGTCGATGTCCCACGGGAAGTAGATCCACTTGTCCTGCTTGAACTCCTTCACGAAGGTGTCGACGATCGGCCGGCCCGCGGGCTTGGCGTAGAGCGTGGCGAAATAGGCCTTCGGCAGGAGCCGGCGCACGGCCTGGGCGGTGCGTCCGGTATCGACGAGGTCGTCGATCAGCAGATAGCCCTCGCCGTCGCCGCCCACGCCCTTGAGGACCTGGACGCTACCCTGCACCTGCGCCGCGCTCCCGGCCGAGCCGCTGTCGTAGCTCGTGACGCAGATCGTGTCGACGAGGCGGATATCGAGCTCGCGCGCGACCAGCGCCGCAGGCACCAGTCCGCCGCGGGTGACGGCAACGATGCCCTGCCAAGGGCCGAGCCGGTGCAGCTGCTCGGAAAGGAAGCGGGCGTCGCGGTGCAGTTCCACCCAGGAGATGATGATCTCGTCTTCGTACGGCACGCGCGCCATGCCTGATTCTAACGAAACCTGGGAATCGCGGTCGGGCCGCTGCCAAGGAATCGCGGTAGGCCGCTCAGCGTTCGCCGTGGAATACTATGGACCTGATGTCCTTTCTGCAATCCAGAACGGCGCGCGCGCGCGAGGGCATTGGCAAGCCAGTGGCACGCAAGGAGGACGCGCGTCTTCTGCGCGGCGCCGGCTGCTACACCGACGACTTCAATCTCCCGGGTCAGGCTTATGCCAGCGTGGTGCGCTCGGTGCACGCGCACGCACGCATCCGGAGCATCGATTCGCGGCGGGCCCTCGCGATGCCGGGCGTGCTCGCGGTGCTGACCGGCGAGGATGTCGCGCGCGACCGCCTGAGGCCGATCCCGTTTCGCCCGGTGACGCCCAATCCTCACGAGGTCCAGCTCAAGGCGAGCTTCCTCGCGCCGTATCCCGTGCTGCCAGAGGACAAGGCGCGCTTTGTCGGACAGGCGCTCGCCCTCGTCGTCGCGGAAACGGCCATGGCGGCGAAAGACGCCGCCGAGCAAGTCGGCGTGGACTATGAGCCGCTTCCAGCGGTGATCGCGCCCTCGGCTTCGGCAGACGGCGAGAGAGTCTGGGATGCGCCAAACGTTTGCGCCGACACCACCATCGGCAACACCGCAGAGGTGGAGGCGGTGATGAAACGCGCAGCGCACGTGGTGGTGCTCGAAACGACGATCAACCGCGTCACGGGGGTGCCGATGGAGCCGCGCGCGGCGCTCGGGACCTACGACGAACGGACGCAGCGCTATGCCGTCTTTGCGTCGTGCGCGGGCCCGCACCGCGCGCGCACCGAGATCGCCGGTGTGCTCGAGGTGCCCGAGAGCCAGGTGCGCGTGGTCACGCGCGAGCTTGGCGGCAACTATGGAACGCGCAATAACCTCTATCCCGAGTTTGCGCTCGTGGCGTGGGCGGCGCGACGCCTGCACCGGCCGGTCAAGTGGACCTGCGAGCGCAGCGAAGCTTTCCTGACCGACGAGCATGCCCGCGACCTCGTCGCGCGCGCGGAGCTCGCGCTCGACGCCGACGGCAGCTTCCTCGCGTTGCGCTGCGACTACGTAAGCAACGTCGGCGCGCACGCCGTCTCGTTCATTCCGCTCGCCAAGGGAATGGCGGTCTCGACGAGCGTCTATCACCTGCCCGCGGCGGCGATCCGCGGCCGCGCAGTGATGAGCACCACGGGGCCGACCACCCCGTACCGCGCCGCCGGACGCCCGGAGATCATGTTCGTGATCGAGCGCCTGATCGACATCGCCGCGCGCCGGCACGGCTTCGACCGCGTCGCATTGCGCGCGCGCAACCTGGTCAGGGAATTCCCTTATCGCAACCCCGCCGGGCTGGTCTATGACAGCGGCGACTACGTGGGTGCACAGAGGCGTGTGCTGGCGCTCGCCGACTGGAGCGGCTTCGCGAAAAGGCGCGCTGAGGCGCGTGCCCGCGGGCGCTGCCGCGGCATCGGCCTCGGCCACTACATCGAGCTCAACACCGGCGCGCCGCGCGAGCGCGCCGAGGTTCGCGTGCTGCCCGAGGGCCGCGTCGAGGTGCTGCTCGGCACGCTCTCGGCCGGACAGGGACACGAGACAAGCTTCGCGCAGCTGGTCGCCGAGTGGCTGGCGGTGGATCTCGAGCGGGTGAAGCTCGTGACCGGCGATACGGACCTCACGCCGATCGGGGGCGGCTCGCATTCCGGGCGCTCGATGCGCATGGGCGCCGTCGTCATGGCGCATGCCTGCGACCGCATCGTCGAGCAGGGAAAGCAGCGGGCATCGGAACGACTCGAAGTTTCTGCAAAAGATTTGGAGTTTGAAAGCGCAAGATTTCGCGTCAAAGGCACGGACCGCTCGGTGGGCCTCTTCGACCTTGGCGCTCTCGTGGCGGACTCCGACGAGACGACGCCACTGCCCTCCTATCCGTTCGGCTGCGCAGTTTGCGAGGTCGAAGTCGACCCGGAGACCGGCGTGGTGGAAGTGGTGCGCCACTCCACGGTGGACGATTGCGGGCGGGCGGTGAATCCGCTGATCCTGCACGGCCAGACCCACGGCGGCATCGCCGCCGGGGTCGGCCAGGCGCTCTGGGAAGCCTGCCATTACGACCGCGACAGCGGGCAGCTCCTTTCGGCGAGCTTCATGGATTACGCCATGCCGCGCGCCGACCAGCTGCCGATGTTCGATACCGAGATCAGCGAGGTTCCTGCCGCGAGCCACCCGCTCGGCATGCGCGGCGGCGGTGAAGGCGGCACCACGCCCGCGCTCGCGGCGGTGGCGAACGCGGTGGTCGACGCGCTGTCCGAATTCGGCGTCGAGCATCTCGATATGCCGCTCACGCCGGAGCGGGTATGGCGCGCGATCCACCGATGAAGACGAGCCTCGACTTTCTGCTGAACGGCGAGCACGTCTCGCTCGCGGATGAGAATCCTGCGCGCACGCTCCTCACCTGGCTGCGCGAGGCGCGCGGCCTCGTCGGCACCAAGGAGGGCTGCGCCGAAGGCGATTGCGGCGCCTGTACCGTGGTGCTCGCCGATCTCGGTCCCGCCGGCCAACTGCGCTACCAGCCGCTGAATGCCTGCATTTTGTGCCTCGGCGCGCTCGAGGGAAAGGAAGTCATCACCGTCGAGGGACTCAAGAAAGACGATCGCCTGCACGCGGTGCAGCAGGCCATGGTCGACTGCCACGCCTCGCAATGCGGCTTTTGCACGCCGGGCTTCGTCATGGCGCTCTACGCCCATTGCAAGAGCGGAACGCCGCCGGAGCTCGCCGATGCGATCGCCGGAAACCTGTGCCGCTGCACCGGCTACCGTCCGATCCTGCACGCAGGCAAACAGGCGCGCGAGCTCGCCGACTGGCAGCAGGAAACCGCCGAGGATGCGACGCGTGCGAAGCGCATTGCCGCGCTGCCCAAGGACACGGCCCGGGTGCGGGGTTTTTTCAGTCCGCTCAGCGTCGCCGAATTCGCGCGCGACCTCCTGGCGCGCCCGAAGGCCACCCTCCTGGCCGGCGGCACCGACGTCGGGCTATGGATCACGAAGGAGCACCGCGATCTAGACGATGTCGCCTACATCGGCCGCGTGGCCGAGCTCAGGAAGATCGACGAAACCCCGAGACAGCTCGAGATCGGCGCAGCCGTCACCTACGCCGAGGCCTATGAAGCCCTTGGGCGCATCCACCCGGACATCGGCGAGCTGCTGCGCCGGCTGGGCGCCGTTCAGGTGCGTGCGGCCGGCACGCTCGCCGGCAACATCGCCAACGGTTCGCCGATCGGGGATTCGATGCCCGTATTGCTCGCCCTGGACGCGACCCTCGTCCTGCAGAAGGGCGAAGCCACACGCGAAGCGCGCCTCGCACGCTTCTATACGGGCTACCGCAAGAGCGTGCTGCTCCCCGGCGAGTTCATCCGGGCGATCCGCGTGCCGAAGCTCGTCCCGGGCGCGCGCTTCGCCGCTTACAAGCTCTCCAAGCGCTTCGATCAGGACATTTCCTCGATCTGCGCCGCCTTTCACGTGGCAGGCAGCAAGGCAAGGTTCGGCTTCGGCGGCATGGCGGCCACGCCGGCGCGCGCACGCCAGGCCGAGGCGGCCTACGCGGCAAGAGGGATCGAGGCGGCGTGCACCGCGCTGGTGGAGGACTTCAGCCCGATCTCCGACCAGAGGGCGTCGGCCTGGTACCGCATCCGCGCGGCGCAGGCGCTGCTGCGGAAATTCCACGCCGGCGCGAGCCCGCGCGCCCTGCTCGACATGGCCCCTTGACGTGATCCACCAGGCGCTGCCTCACGACAGCGCGGCGCTGCATGTCAGCGGCGAAGCGCGTTACGTCGACGACCTTCCGGAGCCCCCCGGCACGCTGTACGCGGCATTCGGCAGGTCCACCGAGGCTCACGCAAAGATTCTTGCGTTGGAGCTCGCCCCGGTGCGCGCCGCCGAAGGCGTGGTCGCGGTGCTCACCGCGGCCGACATGCCAGGCGCGAACAATATCGGCCCGGTGCTTCCGGACGAGCCGGCGCTCGCCACCGACCTGGTGCAGTTCCGTGGCCAGCCGCTCTTCGCCGTGGCGGCGACTCGCGTCGAGCTCGCCCGGCGCGCGGCGCGCCTCGCGAGGGTCGAGTACGAGCGACTCGATCCGTTGGTGACGATCGAGCAGGCGCTCGAGGCCGGCCAGTTCGTGCTGCCGAGCGTGCGCTGCGAGCGCGGCAGCGTGGCGGGCCTGCCCGGCGCTGCGAACCGGATCAGGGGCCGCTTGCGCTGCGGAGCGCAGGAGCACTTCTACCTCGAGGGCCAGGTCGCGCTCGCCATCCCGGGGGAGCGCGGCGAGATGCTGGTGCACTCCTCCACCCAGCATCCGAGCGAGATCCAGCACCTCGTGGCGGCGGCGCTCGGCGTGCCCGACGCCGTGGTCACGGTCGAGCTGCGCCGTCTCGGCGGAGCCTTCGGCGGCAAGGAGACGCAGGCGGCGGTCTATGCGATTGCCGCCGCGTTGCTCGCGCGCTCCACGCGGCGTCCCGTGAAGCTGAGAGCCGATCGGGACGACGACATCGTCGGCACCGGCAAGCGCCACGACTTCCTGTACCAGTACGACGTCGGGTTCGACCGGACGGGGCGCATGGAAGCGCTCGACCTCGCGCTCGCTTCGCGCTGCGGCCTGTCGGCGGACCTGTCCGGCGCGGTCAACGACCGCGCCGTATTCCACTGCGACAACGCTTATTTCCTGCAGAACGTGCGGATCGTCTCGCACCGGTGCAAGACGCACACCGTGTCGAGCACCGCATTCCGCGGCTTCGGCGGGCCGCAGGGGATGTTCGCGGCCGAGGCGGTGGTCGCGGCGATCGGCCGGCACCTCGGCATCGACGCGCTCGACGTGCGAAAGCGCAACCTCTACGGGCCGGCGCCGCGCGACGTCACCCACTACGGCATGACGCTCAAGGACAACATCCTGCCCGAGCTCATCGACGAGCTGGAAGCGCGCTCCGAATACCGTGCTCGGCGCGAAGCGGTAAGGACCTTCAATGCGTCGTCGCCGATGTTCAAGCGCGGCCTCGCTCTCACGCCGGTGAAGTTCGGCATCGCCTACACCGCGCAGGCGATGAACCAGGGCGGCGCGCTGGTGCACCTTTACACCGACGGCAGCGTCCAGCTGAACCACGGCGGCACCGAGATGGGCCAGGGACTGATGATCAAGGTGGCGCAGATCGTGGCGGCGGAGCTCCACGTCGACCTCGAGCGGGTGCAGATCAGCGCGACCTCCACGGGCAAGGTGCCCAACACCTCGCCGACCGCCGCCTCGAGCGGCACCGACATCAACGGCGAAGCGGCGCGCGATGCGTGCCGCACCCTCAAGCAGCGCCTCGTCGGGCATTGCGCCGAGACCTACGGGGTGCGCCCCGACGAGGTGGTGTTCCTGCCCAACCAGGTCGCGATCGGCAGCACGAAGACGCTTACCTTCACGCAGCTCGTGCGCGATGCGTACCTCGCCCGCGTGCCGCTTTCGGCCACCGGCTATTGGCGCACGCCCGAGATCCAGTTCGACCGCGAGCGCTGGCGCGGCACGCCGTTCTATTACTTCGCCTACGGGGCCGCTGTGTCGGAAGTGGCGATCGATGTCCTCACCGGCGAATCGCGGCTGCTTCGGGCCGACTTGCTGCACGATGTGGGCCGCTCGCTTAACCCCGCGATCGACCGCGGCCAGATCGAGGGCGGCTTCATCCAGGGCATGGGCTGGCTCACGATGGAAGAGGTGGTCTGGGACGACCAGGGCCGCCTCCTCACGCATGCGCCCTCGACCTACAAGATCCCGGTGGCGAGCGACTGCCCGCCGGCGTTCAATGTCTGGCTGTGGGAAAAGGGCGAGAACGTGCGCGAGGTCGCGCATCGCTCCAAGGCGGTCGGCGAGCCACCGCTGATGCTCGCGCTTTCGGTGTTCCAGGCGATCGCGGACGCCGTCGGTGCGACCTCGAGCTCGCGCGAGCCCGTGCCGCTCGAGGCGCCCGCGACGCCCGAGAACGTGCTCAAGGCGATCCATGAGCTTCATCGAAATCCGGGTCGTTGAGACCCGCGGCTCCACGCCCCGCGAGTCCGGCACGCGCATGTGGGTTGGCGCAGCCGAGATCCGCGGCACCATCGGCGGCGGCAACCTCGAGTACACCGCGCTCAAGATCGCGCGCGAGATGCTCCTCTCCGGCGAGACCGAGCGCCAGCGCCGCTTCGTCCTCGGCGACGCGCTCGGCCAATGCTGCGGCGGCAACACCACCCTCGCCTTTACAAGGGTCGACTCCATCCCAGCCAGGGATGAAACCCAATTCGATGTAGTCCTTTTCGGCGCCGGCCACGTCGGCAAGGAAGTCGTGCGAATTCTTGAGCGCCTGCCCTGCCGCCTCACCTGGGTCGATTCGCGTCCGGATCAATTCCCGCCTGAGACCACCGCGCGCGTCGTAATCGAGGACGAGCCCATCTTCGCCGTCGACGACGCCCCACCCGGCGCCTTCTACCTCGTCATGACCCACAGCCACGCACTTGACTACGAGATCGTGGAACGAGCGTTACAACGCAAGGATGCGCGCTTCGTCGGGATGATCGGCTCGGAAACCAAGGCGGCCAAGCTCCGCTCGCGCCTCAAAGCGCGCGCTATCGATGCATCGCGGCTGGTTTCGCCGATCGGTCTGTTCAAGGCCGGCAAGCACCCCGCCGAAGTCGCGGTCTCGGCGGTGGCGCAGCTCCTTCAGCTGCGCGAGGAGGCCGCTATTTCATGCGGTCCTTGATCTTCCCGAGCGCCGCGCGCGCGCATTCCTCGTCGAAATTGCCGCCCGGCGCGCCGCTCACGCCGAGGCCGCCGATGGTCTCGCCGCCCGCAATGATCGCGACCGCGCCCTGCGCGTAAGTCACGTTCGGCAGCGGCGTCTGCGGTACGGTGCTTGGCGCAGCCTTCGCCATCCGGTCGGCGATCGCCTTCGTCGTCTCTTCCTTGCGCGCCAGCCCAAGCGAGGCGATCGTATAGGCCTTGTAATAGGCGTTGTCCATCGAGTGGATCGGGGCGCCGTCGCCGCGCAACAAGGCCTGGCGCACGCCGTCGAGATCGACGACCACGGCCACCACTTTGTAGCCGTTCTTCGCGCAGGTCGCGACCGACTCGCCGACGAGCTCGTTCGCGAGCTGGGCCGAAAGCTTGTGCGTGGTAAGGACACCTTGCGCGTTGAGCGCTGCCGGCGCCGCAGCGAACGCTACGCAGAATGCAACTGCTTGCAGTGCGGAAATACGGGACATGGGACTCCTTCCGTTGATGTGGACAGTCTGGGCCGCGGCCACGATAGAGCAAAACCGCGGCGCGCGGAAGTGGCCTGGGGTGGATCCTAAAGGCGCGGCGCGCGCAGGTGCCAGTCGGTGACGCGCTGAAAGGCGTGGCCGGCGCGAAGCGCCGTGGCTTCGTCGAAGGGCCGGGCGACGAGCTGCAGGCCGATCGGCATCCCGTCGTGTGTGAAGCCGGCGTTGGCGCAGACCGTCGGCAGCCCGAGGTAGCTGCCCGGGCGGGTCAGGCGGGTAATGCGGGCGAGGATCGCGGCGGTGCCCTCGCTCCAGCCGAGCTCGGTTTCGGCGATCGTCGGCGTCGCGATGCCGAGCACCGGCGCGTGCAGCAGATCGACCTTCGAGAACACCTGCGCGCAGAACTCGGCGAGCGCCGCGCCGCGCATCCGCAGGGCGTCGATATAGGCGATCGCCGGAATGGCCAGGCCCTGCAGCAGGCGCCCACGCACCTGGTCGGAATAGTCCTCGGGCCGGCTGCGCAGCCATTCGCGGTGGAGCGTTGCGGCCTCGGCGGTGCTGATGAGCACCGCGGCCGCGCTGTAGGCGGCGAATTCCGGCACGTCGACCTCGACGACCCTCGCGCCGAGCCGGACGAACGCCTCCAGCGAAGCCGCCATGGCGGCGGCGATCTGCGGCTCGCACTCGTCGTAGAAGTGCTGGCGCGGCCGGCCTATCCGTATACCCCCAATCGGAACCTCGAGGCCCGATACATAATTTGGAACAGCTCTTGGATCGCACGTCGGATCCCGGGAATCGGGCCCCGAGATGAGCTGTGCGATCAGCGCGGCGTCCTCGACCGTGCGCGTGAGCGGACCGACGGTGTCGAGCGAATGGGAAAGCGGCATCGCGCCGGCGCGCGACACGCGGGCGTAGGTCGGCTTGATCGCGGAGGTGGCGCACAGCGCGGCGGGCAGGCGGATCGAGCCGCCGGTGTCGGACCCCAGTCCCGCGAAGTTGGCCCGCGCCGCCACCGAGGCGCCGGTGCCGGAGGACGAGCCGCCGGTAATGCGCTCGGGGTTCCACGGGTTGCGGCAGTGACCGTAGTGCCAGTTGTGACCGGTGGGCCCGAGCGCGAACTCGGTCATGTTGAGCACGCCGAATTGGATCGCACCCGCGGCATCGAGCCGCTCGAGCGCCGTCGCGGTCGCCGGGGCCGGCCGCTCGCGCAGGATCTTCGAGCCACAGGAGGAGGCAACCCCCTCGCGGTAATACATGTCCTTGTGCGCCATCGGCACGCCATGGAGCGGCCCGCGGGCCGGCTGCCGGTCGGCGCGTCGCGCCGCTTCGAGCGCGTGTGCCTCGTCGATGCGCAGGAAGCAATTCAGCTTCGGCTGCACTTCGCGCGCCCGCCCAAGCACCGCTTCCATCGCCGCGAGCGCGGTGGTGCGCCGCTCGCGGATCGCGGCCGCGAGCTGCGTGCAGGAAAGCGCGAGAGTCTCGTCCGGGCTCATGGGGCGTGGCGCCGCTGCTCGGCTGTGAATGCGGCGGGCTCGGCTTCGAGCGGCAGCTCGGCAAACGGCCCGGCCGTCGTCTTGAAGAGCGCGGCCAGGATGCTGGCGGTGGCCTCGACGTGCGTCGGGCTGGGCTGCACGCCGTGCTCCTCGATGAGCGTTCTTGCGAGAGTCGGATTCATCTGAGTTCGGCTCCGGATCGGTACCAACGGTCGAGCAGCGCGCGCTCGTCTTCGGTCATGCCGGTGAGGTTGCCCGGCGGCATGGCCTTCGACCGCGCCGCCTGCTGGTAGATCTGTGGCGCGGCCGCCCGCACGCGTTCAGCCGTATCGAGCTTCACACCCTTGGGCGCTTCCGCCAGGCCCTGAAAGCTGGGCTTGTCCGCGTGGCAGCTCGCGCAGCGCGCGCCGATCACGCCTTGTACCTGGGCGAACGGAACCGGTCCGGCCTGACCGGCGTCCCTGGGCGCGAAGAAGATGGCGGCCGCGGCGAAGACGAGGACCCCCAGAGCCCAGATCCAAGCCGGTGCGCGCCCTTTGTGACGCATCACGAACCACACCCTCACCAGCGCGCCGGAGAGCGTCATCGCGACGAGCGCGAGCCAGGCCCAGGGCGCGCCGAAGACCGACGGGTAGTGGCCGCAGATCATGGTGAAGACGACCGGCAGCGTGAAGTAGGTGTTGTGCACGCTCCGTTGCTTGCCTATGGCGCCATCGCGCGGGTTAGGTGCGCGTCCATCGCGCACGGCCTGCACCATGCGCCGCTG
>JBJMWH010000130.1:0-2737 GCA_045810245.1 Burkholderiales bacterium
GCAAAGGAGCGAGAACGTCTGCAACCCGGAGAGATCGTTCCAGAACTCCTCGAGGCGGATGGCGGCTTCGCGCTCGCCGCGCTGCCACAGGAGGTCGACCATCTCCCCGTAGGCACGGACGCTCGGGTATTCGAGCCGCAGCTTGGCGATCACGTCGCCGAGCAGCGCATGAAAGCTCTGCCACTCTGGCATGCCGCCGGACGTGAAGCGGGCTAAAGTCTCGTCGGCATCGAGGAGAAGGAGCTGTCCGCGCTGCCGGGCGTCTTGTGCCGCAATCCCGTCTCCTTCGAGATGCTGCACGAACGCGGCGCGATGCGAAGGCGTCGCGATGATCACGACGGCTTCCCCGCGGCGTAAGCCGGTTCCCGCGTACTCGGCCACGGCTTCGAGAAGGAACGCTTCGTCCTTGTAAAGCTGCACGAAATGGTTACCGCTCGAAGGCTCTTGCAGGAGCTCTCGCCAGTGGGCAGTTCCGCTCGGGATCATGTCCGTGTCATTTTATGAAGACCCCGGCTTCCTGTAAGTCGGGCAGGGCCCTACAACGCTATCGCGAACGGCCTAGTACCCGCAGCCGCTGGGCCGGCCGGGCCGCGGCGAGCCGATGCGGCAGCTCCCGCGAAGCGATGATCGCCTTCACTGGGAGATGGTCGGATGCCTGCACGGCCAGGGGCGAGCGGTGGGCGCCGAAGGCGAGCAGCGCATGGCGCGGCCGGACCCAGACCCGGTCGAGCGCGAAAAGCGGCCAGCGTGCCGGAAAGGTTCGCTCGCGCGGAGAATGGCCGAGCAGGGCGTTCAGCCAACGCAGCGGCCGGCTGAGCGGCAGCCATTCATTGATGTCCCCCAGAACCACCACGCGCTCGTAGAGCGGCGTCGCCTTGATGAGGTCGAGCAGCTTGCGCACCTGGAAGCGCCGCTCCACGGGCTTGAGCCCGAGGTGGGTGACGATGACTCGCACCGTCTCGCCCTCGACTTCGAGGTCGACGTCGAGCGCGGTGCGCGGCTCGTGCCCGGGCCAGGTGTAGTCGTGGTTACGCACCTCGAGCACCTTGCGGCGCGTAAGCAGCGCGTTGCCGACGTGGCGTCCATGCCAGACGTAAGGCGGTCCGGAGATCGCCTGCAGACCGGTGCGCTCGGCGAGAAGGTCGAGGTGATAGACCTCCTGCAGGCCGACGGTGTCGCAGCCGAGCTGCCCAATGACGCCGGCGATGCGCTCGGCGTCGCGCTCGCCGTCGCGCCCGACGCAGCCGTGCAGGTTGTAGCTCGCGATGCGCAGGCAGTCCGGGCCGAGCTGCGCGTCGAGCGAGCGCCAGTTGGCAAGGCTCGCGTCCGCCTTCACTTGGCGGCCGGGTGGTCGCTGTTCATGCGGTGCGCCATCTTGGCGAACCAGCGCTTTACCAGGTATGCGCCACCGGCGAGAAGGGCCGCGCAAGTCCCCACGATCCACCAGTTGATCCGGCCGCCGGAGAGCGCGCGCTCGAGCTGATCGCCGAAGATGGTCGCGGCGAGCGTACCGGGCAGCATGCCGACCGCGGTTCCGACGGCCAGGTGCCACATTTTCAGGCGCACGGCGCCCGCCACCAGGCCCACCACGAAGAACGGCGCGAGCGGCACCAGCCGCAGCAGGCTCATGGCGAGCAGGCCGTGTTTGCGCAGAACGCCGACCATGCGCTCGATCTTCGGCCCCGCGAGGCGGCGCACCGTGTCGCGGCGCATGCGCTTGCCGGCGAAGAAGGTCACGAGCGCGGCGAAGACGATGCCGATGAGCGAGTAGAGAAAGCCGAGCCAAGGGCCGAAGGCGATCACGCTCGCCAGCGTGATGAGGGGCCGGGGAAACATGACGAAGCACGCCGGCGTGTAGGACAGCACCACGACGATCGGCGCCCACCATGTGGCGCCGAACGCCTTCGACCAGTCGATGACGCGCTCGGCGCTGGCGATCTCGGCGAGCGGGGTGTAGCGCCAGAGCGCTGCGAGCGCGACGATCACCAGGGCGAAGAAGGCCAGCCGGCCCCACGCCGGACGGCCGTGCTCCTGGTTGGATGCCGAGACGCGGTCGGTCGACAGAAAATCGAGCGCGATCGGCTCGCCCGGGTCCGCCACCGAGGCGATGCTCACCAGGGCCTCGGGCCATTCCTTCATGTCGTCGAGCTCGCGCAGCGTGCGTCCGTTGCCGCGCAGCTCCGAGATCGCTGCATGCAGCGAGCCGGTCCGGTCGTGCGTTTCCCGAAAGCGGGCCGGGGCGACACCCAGGTGCTCGGCGATCAGGCGCTCGCGCAGTCCGCGGATCACCGCGGCGACGTCGGCCTCGCCGCGCGACTCGATCAGCACGTCGCACTCCGTATCCATGCCCATCGAGCGCTTGCAGAGGTTCGCCGAGCCGACGCGCAGTTGCCGGTCGTCGACCACCATCATCTTGGAATGCACGTCGAGGCAGCACGTCTCGGCGAGCCCGGGGATGTGCGGGTAGTACACGTGGAAGCGCCCGTGGCGATCGGCTAACTTCAGTCGCTGGATGAGGCGCGTGCGCAGCACGTGCATGGTGGCTTCTTCAAGCCAGCCGTGGCTCAGCAGCCGCAGTACCAGCACGACTTCCGGCCCGTCGGGTTCCGCCAGGCGCTTCTCGAGCGCCGCCGCGATCTGGGGCGAGGTGAAATACTGGTTCTCGATGTAGATCTCGCGCCGCGCCGAGGCGATCTGGTCGAGGTAAAGGTGCTCCACTTCGCGCACGGCCGGGGCG
>JBJMWH010000131.1:0-5852 GCA_045810245.1 Burkholderiales bacterium
CCCCCGAGACCGAGGAATAGCCGGCGCGGCTGCGCTGCCGGCGACGGGCTAGAATTCCCCGTATGCCGGATCGAAAGTTCGGAATCGAAACGCTGTGCCTGCACGCCGGCCAGATCCCGGATGCGGCCACCGGAGCGCGCGCTGCGCCGATCTACCAGACCACCTCGTTCGTGTTCGACTCGGCCGATCACGCGGCGAGCCTCTTCAACCTGCAGACCTTCGGCAACGTCTATTCGCGCATCTCCAACCCGACCGTCGCGGTGTTCGAGGAGCGCATGGCCGCGGTCGAATCCGGACGTTCGGCCCTCGCCTGCGCCACCGGCCAGGCCGCCGAGGTGACGGCGATCCTCACGCTGTGCAGCTCCGGCGACCACATCGTTTCCGCCTCCACGCTCTATGGCGGAACGCATACGCTCCTGCACGTCAACCTGAAGAAGCTCGGCATCGAGACGACGTTCGTCGATCCCTCGGAACCCGAGAACTTCAGGCGAGCAGTGAGGCAGAACACCAAGCTGCTCTACGCCGAAACGCTCGGCAATCCGCTCATCAATATCGTCGACATCGAGGCGGTGGCGAGAATCGCGCACGACGCCGAGGTGCCGCTCGTGGTGGACAACACGGTGCCCTCGCCGTACCTGTGCCGGCCGATCGAGTGGGGCGCGGATGTCGTGGTGCACTCGGCCACCAAGTACATCGGCGGCCACGGCACCACCATGGGCGGCGTGATCGTCGAATCGGGCAAGTTCAACTGGGGCAACGGCAAGTTTCCCGAGTTCACCTCGCCTTCACCGGGCTACCACGGAGTCATCTTCCACGAGACCTTCGGCGACTTCGGCTACACGATGAAGGCGCGCATGGAGATCATGCGCACGTTCGGCCCGGCGCTCGCGCCGATCAACGCGTGGCTCCTTCTGCAGGGGCTCGAATCGCTGCACGTGCGGATGGAGCGCCACTGCGCAAACACGCTCGCGGTGGCAAACTTCCTGAAGGATCATTCACGCGTCGCGTGGGTGAACTATCCCGGATTGCCCGACAACCGGTATTTCCCGCTGGCGAAGAAATACATGCCCAAGGGCGCTTCGGGGCTGCTTAATTTCGGCATTAAGGCAGGGAAGCGGGGCGGCAGAGAGGCCGGCGAGCGCTTCATCGACGCGGCGCAGTTCATGAGCCACCTCGCCAACATCGGCGACGCCAAGACGCTCATCATCCACCCCGCCTCCACTACGCACCGCCAGATGGACGAGGCCGACCAGATCAAGGCCGGCGTCACCGCCGACATGGTGCGCATGTCGGTCGGCCTCGAGACGCTAGACGACATCCTGTGGGATATTGACCAGGCGCTGACGGAATCCGCGAAATGCTGAGTTGGCAGATCATCGAACACGGCAAGCCCCTGCAGAAGGCGCTCAAGGAGACGCCCAAACCACAGGGCGCCGAAGTGCTGATGCGCATCACGCGCTCGGGCGTATGCCACTCCGATCTGCATATCTGGGACGGCTACTTCGATCTGGGCGGCGGCAAGCGCTTCTACGTGAAGGAGCGCGGCTGCGTGCCGCCGTTCACTCCCGGGCACGAGCCCTTCGGCGTGGTGGAAGCGCTCGGGCCGCGCGCACGCGGCGTGAAGCTCGGGCAGAAGAGGCTCATCTACCCGTGGATCGGCTGCGGCAAGTGCGCGGTGTGCAAAGCGGGCCAGGACAATTACTGCGTATCCGGAAGCCGCTTCCTCGGCGTCAACCGCCCGGGCGCGTATTCGACGCACGTCGTTGTCCCCGACGCCAAGTACCTGATCGACACGGCCGGCATCGATGATTCCTTTGCAGCGACGCTCGCGTGCTCGGCGGTGACCGCCTACAGCGCCGCCAACAAGCTGCCGAAGCTCAATAAGGATGATGCGGTCGCGGTGCTCGGCTGCGGCGGCCTGGGCCTCGTTGCCATCTCGGTCCTCAAGGCGCGCGGCGTGGCCACGATCATGGGCTGCGACATCGACGACACGAAGCTCGCCGCGGCGCAAAAGCTCGGCGCCAAGAAAATCGTCAACACCCGCGCCGCGGACGCCCTGCAGCGGATGCAGGGCGTCGCCGCGGCAATCGACTTCGTGGGCAGCCCCGCCACGGCGGCGCTTGGCATCGCGGCGCTGCGCAAGGGTGGACGCTACGTGCTATGCGGCCTCTACGGCGGCGAGCTGACCCATCCGCTGCCGCCGATCGCGCAGCGCGCGATCGGCATCGTCGGCTCCTATGTCGGCAGCCTCCAGGAGCTGAAGGAAGTGGTCGCGCTCGCGAAGAAAAAGAAGCTCCGCGCGACGCCGATTGAAACGCGCTCCGCCGACGAAGCGAACTCCGCGCTCGAGGACCTCAAGGCCGGCAAGGTCGTCGGCCGGATCGTGCTCGACTTCGAATCCTTGGCCGCGTAGGCGCCGTAGAATACGGCGCTCCATATGACGACCCCATTCTCCTGGAACAATCCCTATGCCTGGCCGCGCAAGCCGCTGCTCGCGGCCAACGCGGTTTCGACCTCGCAGCCGCTCGCTGCGCAGGCCGGCCTGCAGATGCTCGCCGCCGGCGGCAGCGCAGTCGATGCGATCCTCGCCACCGCGATCACCCTCTCGCTCGTGGAGCCCGTGTCGAACGGCATCGGCTCGGATGCCTACGCCATCGTGTGGGACGGCCGCCAGCTCCACGGGCTCAACGCATCCGGGCGATCCCCCGCGGCCTGGAGCGCCGATTTCTTCGCCGGCCAGAAGTCGATGCCGGTACGAGGCTGGAACAGCGTGAGCGTGCCGGGGTGCGTATCGGCGTGGACCGAGCTTCATGCCAGGTTCGGCAAGCTGCCCTTCGAGAAGCTGTTCGAGCGCGCCATCCGGTATGGCCGGGAGGGCTTCCTCGTCTCGCCGACCATCGCCGGGCAGTGGGACAAACAGGTGCCCGAGCTCAAGAATCAGCCGGGGTTCGCCGAGGCCTTCATGCCGAACGGGCGCGCGCCGCGGCCGGGTGAACGCTTTACCTGGAAGAGCCACGCCGACGTCCTGGAGACGATCGCGGAGACCCGCGGCGAGGCGTTCTATCGCGGGCCCATCGCCGAAGGAATCGAGGCACATGCCCGCAAGCACGACGCGGCGATGCGCGCAGCGGATTTCGCCGCGCACAAGAGCGACTGGGTGACTCCGCTCGAGATGGACTACCGCGGCTATACGCTGCACGAGATCCCGCCGAACGGCCAAGGCATCGTGGCGCTGATCGCGCTCGGCATGCTCGAACAGTTCGATCTTCGCTCGCATCCCGTCGACGGGGCGGACAGCATTCACTTGCAGATCGAGGCGATCAAGCTCGCGTTCGCCGACGCCTGGCGCTACGTGGGCGACATCGATCACATGGACGTGCGGCCCGGCGCGCTGCTCGACCAGGAATACCTCAAGGCGCGCTCGAGGCTCATCGATCCGAAGCGTGCACAGAGCTTCGGCCCCGGCGCTCCGCCCAAGGGCGGCACGGTGTATCTCACCGCCGCCGACGCCTCCGGGATGATGGTGTCCTTCATCCAGTCGAACTACATGGGCTTCGGTTCCGGGGTGGTGGTCGACGGCGTGTCGCTCCAGAACCGCGCCGCCACCTTCGTGCTGCAGAGCGGGCATCCGAACTGCGTCGGGCCGAGGAAGCGGCCTTACCAGACCATCATCCCCGGCTTCGTCACCAAGGGCGGCGCTCCCGTCATGAGCTTCGGCGTCATGGGCGGGACCATGCAGCCCCAGGGGCACGCGCAGGTCATGGTGCGCATCGCCGAGTACGGTCAAAGCCCTCAGGCGGCCTGCGACGGCCCGCGCTTTCGCTTCGTGCAGGGCATGGACGTCAGCATCGAGGACGGCGGCTTCGAGCCTACGGTCGTCGAGGAGCTGCAGCGCCGCGGCCATCGCATCGTCACCATCGACGACTACAACCAGTTCGGCAGCGCGCAGCTCATCTGGAAGCTCGACGGCGGCTACTTCGTCGCCAGCGATCCCCGCCGCGATGGCCAGGCAGTCGGTTTCTAATGTTGAAGATCTGGGGACGAACGAACTCGGTCAACGTGAAGAAGGTGCTGTGGGCGGCCGAGGAGCTCGGGCTCGAGTACCAGCGCATCGACGCCGGCCTGCAGTACGGCGTCAACAAGACGCCCGAGTATCTGCGGATGAATCCCACCGGCCTCGTGCCGACGATCGACGACGACGGCTTCGTGCTATGGGAGTCGCACTCGATCGTGCGCTATCTCGCCGCGAAGCACGCCACGGGCCGGCTCTGCCCTGCCGAGCTCAGGGAACGCGCAGACGCCGAGCGCTGGATGGACTGGACCTACACCTTCCAGAAGGAATTCCAGCGGCCCATCTTCTGGCCGCTGGTGCGCACGCCTCCGGAGAAGCGCGATGCCGGCGCGATCGAAGCGGCGCGAAAGATCTGCGCCGACCTGCTGAAGATTCCCGAGCGGACTCTCGCGGCCCGCCGCTACCTCGCCGGAAACGAGCTCACGATCGCCGACATCCCGCTCGGCTGCCATGTGCAGCTCTGGATGCGGCTGCCGCTCGAACGTCCGGAGCAGCCGCACCTGCGCGCCTGGTTCGAGCGCCTGTGCGAGCGGCCCGCCTTCCGCAAGATCGTCGACATTCCCCTTTCCTAGCGCAGCGCCAGTGAGCGAGTCTTCTTGTCTTCCCGGGCAAGATCCTTGACCCGCTTGTAGAAGGCGCCGAGGTCGCCGCCGGATTCCGCAAGCAGCCGCTCGAACGCCGGCACCAGCTCGGTATACACGGCGATCGAGACGAGGAAAGCGTTGGTCGGCTCGGCGGGCACGACGTTGCCGAAGTCTGCGCGCAGCGCCTCGAACTCGCGCGCCTTGACGCGCCGCTTCTCCGCCTCCGGGACGTCGCTCTTGTAGACCGCCTCGAGGCGCTTTCGCGCCGCCTCGACGCGCGCAGCGAGCTCGCGCCGGCGGCTCTGGGCCGCGCTGAACGCGGCGATCTCCTTTTCGCGGCCTTGCGCCCGCAGCCAGCGGCGCACGCCCTCCTCCTCCACCGAGACGGCGAACGACTCGTTGAAGGCGGTGTCGTCGCGCGCGTAGGCCACTTGATGCGCGAGCTCGTGGAACAGGAGACGCGCGAGCTGTGCGTCCGGGAAGCGGATGAAGGTGGAGAGCAGCGGATCGTCGAACCAGCCGAGCGTCGAATAGGCCGGCACAGCGCCGATGTAGACGTCGTTGCCCGCGAGCCGCAGCTTTTCCGCGTGCTGCCGCGCATCGGCCTCGGCGAAGAATCCACGGTAGCTCACGCACCCGACGAGCGGAAAGCATTCCTGCTTCGCCTCGGTCGAGAAAGCCGGCGCGGCGTAGACGTTCCACGCCACGTACGGCCGCCCCAGCGCGGCGTAGGATTCGTAGCTGCCGTTGCGCGGCAGCGCGAGCTCGCGCGCGGCAAATTCGCGAATCTCTCGGGCAAGCGCCAGTCGGCCGCGGAGGTCCTGCGGCGTGTCCGGATCGGCGAGCCAGGTTTCGACCGGCCGCGCGGCGCGCATGATGCTGAGCTGGCCGCCGATCGCCTGCGCGTAATACTGCATCGACTCGCATCCGGAAAGGAGGAGCGCCGCGGCGAGAAGCGCGGCGCGCATCACTTGAATCGTCCCTCGCGCATGATTCAAGGCGAGCGCGTAGCCGTCACGAGAAGGGCGACTCCGACGCACAAGGGCAGGATTCCGAACAACGCATAGGTGGCGCCATAGGAAGAGGTCACGCCGAGGACGAAGTGAAACAGTGGCGGCGTCACCACCACCCCCAGGAACGTGAAGAACGACGATCCCCCGGTCACGTCGCCGATGCGACCGGGCGGGGCAAGCCGG
>JBJMWH010000132.1:0-4392 GCA_045810245.1 Burkholderiales bacterium
AAGGGGAAGCTCGCCGAGCTCGAGCCGCGCTGGAAGGCCGAGCAGGAGCTGGTCACCAAGGTCCTCGGCCTGCGCGCGAAGCTGCGCGAGGGCCGCAGCCCGGTCGAGGGCACCTCGAGCGAGCTCGAGAAAAAGGCGCAGGCCAAGCTGAAGGAGGAAAAGCAGCCGACGCTCAAGCCCGGGGAGCGCGATTCTTTACTTACCGAGTTAAAGGACCTTCAGGCCCGGCTCGCGGCGATGCAGGGCGAGGCGCCGCTCGTACTGCCGACGGCCGACGAGCAGGCGGTCGCGGCGGTGGTGCAGGACTGGACCGGCATCCCGGTCGGGCGCATGGTGAAGAACGAGATCGAGTCGGTGCTCAAGCTCGCCGACACGCTCGACCAGCGCGTCATCGGGCAGAAGCACGGCCTGCAGATGATCGCCAAGCGCGTCCAGACCTCGCGCGCCAAGCTCGACAATCCGAACAAGCCGATCGGCGTGTTCATGCTGGCAGGGCCCTCGGGCGTGGGCAAGACCGAGACGGCGCTCGCGCTCGCCGAGGCGCTCTACGGCGGCGAGCAGAACGTGATCACCATCAACATGAGCGAGTACCAGGAGGCGCACACGGTCTCGACGCTCAAGGGCGCGCCGCCCGGCTACGTCGGCTACGGCGAGGGCGGGGTGCTCACCGAGGCGGTGCGCCGGCGCCCGTACAGCGTGGTGCTGCTCGATGAAGTCGAGAAGGCGCACTCCGACGTGCACGAGATCTTCTTCCAGGTGTTCGACAAGGGCTGGATGGAGGACGGCGAGGGGCGCTACATCGACTTCAAGAACACCATCATCCTGCTTACCACCAACGCCGGCAGCGAGCTCATCACGAACATGTGCAAGGACCCGGAGCTCGCGCCCGAGCCCGAGGCGCTCGGCCGGGCGCTGCGCGAGCCGCTGCTCAAGGTGTTCCCGCCGGCGCTGCTCGGCCGCATCGTGACGATTCCCTACTATCCGCTGTCCGACCAGATGCTGGCGACGATCATTCGCCTGCAGATCGGCCGGATCAAGCGGCGCATCGAGGAGAACCACGCGGTCGAGTTCAGCTTCACCGACGACGTGGTCGCGCTCGTGGGCAAGCGCTGCACGGAGCTCGAGAGCGGCGGCCGCATGATCGACGCCATCCTCACCAACACGGTGCTGCCGCGCATCAGCGAGGAGTTCCTGAAGCGCATGATGGCGGGTGAGCCGGTGAAGAGCGTGGCGCTCGGCGTGGCGGGCGGCGACTTTGCCTACAATTTCGGCTAGCGGGACGCGGAGGAGTCGGCGATGGAAAGGCTGCTGAAAGGCGAGACGCCGCTCAAGGACGGGCAGGGCCGCCAGGTCATGGTGCTGCTGAAGATGTCCGGGCACGAGGAGCTCGGGCGCCTGCCCGAGTTCCAGCTCGAGTTCAGGTCGAAGCGCGGCGACGTCAAGCCCAAGGAGATCCTCGGCAAGAATGTCAGCTGGGCGATGGAGCTCGCTAACGGCGAAGTGCGCTACTTCAACGGCTTCGTCACCCGCTTCGCCGAAGCCGGGGAAGCGGGCACCGGCGCATTCGAGGACGGCAGCAAGGGGAAGAGCTACTTATACCGAGCCACGGTGCACCCGTGGCTGTGGTTCCTAACGCGCGCCTCGAACTGCCGCATCTTCCAGAACATGACGGTGCCCGACATCGTCAAGCAGGTATTCGGGGACTATTCCTTCGCCACCTTCGAGCTCAAGCTGACCGGCAGCTATCCGCAAAAGGAGTTCAGCGTCCAGTATCGCGAGACCGACTTCAACTTCGTGTGCCGGCTGCTCGAGCAGGAAGGCATCCACACGGCCTGGGATTACGACAACGGGCGAAATACGCTGCTGCTGGTGGATTCCGACGGACCATACCGGGCGAAGCCGGCAATCGAGGTCCCCTTCGAGCAGGACCGCGTCGGCGCCGCCGAAAAGGATCACATCACGAGCTTTACGGTCGAGCGCGAGATCCAGCCGGGCAAGTACACCATCGACGACTTCGACTGCCTCAATCCGCGCAACAAGATGTCCGGCGATGCGCTGGTCACGCGCGAGAACGACCTGGCTGGCTTCGAGATCTACGATTATCCCGGGGAATACGACAAGCCGGCAGAAGGGCCGCAGTATGCCAAGGCGCGGATCGAGGAGCTCCAGGTCAGGTACGAGCAGTTCTCCGGCGGCGGCAACGTGCGCGATTGCGCGCCCGGAAGGCGGCTCAAGCTCGAAGGTCACCCGCAGCAGGCGTACAACAGCCCGGCCGAGTATCTCATGACGTCGGTGTCCTACAGCGCGTCGGCGGGCGACGTCGCTTCCGGAGCAGGCGCCGGCGGAGAGTTCCACTGCAGCATGACCGCAATCGACATCAAGACGCCCTTCCGTCCGGCGCGCATCACGCCCAAGCCGATCATCCAGGGCCCGCAAACCGCAATCGTAGTGGGGCCTGCGGGCGACGAGATCTACACCGACAAGCACGGCCGCATCAAAGTCCAGTTCCACTGGGACCGTTATAGCAAGACCGACGAGAACAGCTCGTGCTGGATGCGGGTGGCGCAACCGCTCGCGGGAAACAAGTGGGGGATCGTGACGATTCCGCGCATCGGGCACGAGGTGATCGTCCAGTTCCTCGAAGGCGATCCCGACCATCCGATCGTCATCGGGAGCCTCTACAACGGCGATCTCGGCACACCTTACCCGCTGCCGGCGGAGAAAACCAAGAGCGGCCTCAAGACCCATTCTTCGCCGAACGGCTCCTCCGCCGACCTCAACGAGCTGCGCTTCGAGGACAAGAAGGGCGCGGAGGAGATTTTCATCCAGGCGCAGAAGGACAAGACCGTCCGGATCAAGGAAGTGCGCAAGGAATGGATCGGCAAGGACAGCCACCTCTACATCGAGAAGGGCAGCGTGTACGAGGAGCTGAAGGAAGGCGATCACCACATCACCCTGGACAGCGGCGATCGCAACGAGAAGCTTAAGGACGGCTCGCTCTCGCTCGACATCTCCGAGAACCTGTTCGGCAAGATGACCAAGCTCGCCTACGACGCCAAGAACGAGATCCACCTGAAGGCGGGCACCATCCTGGTCCTCGAGTCCGACACCAAGATCAGCATGAAGGTCGGGGGCAACTTCATCAACATCGATTCGAGCGGCGTCACCATCCAGGGCACGCTCACCAAGATCAATTCGGGCGGTTCCGCGGGCAGCGGCTCCGGCGCCTCGCCGGCGGAGCCCGAGCTTCCCGAGAAGGCGGGCGAGACCAAGGGCGGCGAAATGACGGCGCCGCCGAAAAAGCAGAAACCCGCCGCGTACTCGCCGCAGGCGCAGATGTTCAAGATGGCGGCGAAGGGCGGCACGCCGTTCTGCGAGATCTGCAACTGCTGAGTCATGGTCGCAGCCCCGACGCCCGCGAAGCTGT
Source organism: Burkholderiales bacterium (assembly GCA_045810245.1). Taxonomy (GTDB): domain Bacteria; phylum Pseudomonadota; class Gammaproteobacteria; order Burkholderiales; family SG8-39; genus SCGC-AG-212-J23. The sequence goes on from JBJMWH010000132.1 coordinate 3,428, forward strand.
TCGAAGGCCTTCTGAGCGATGAGGGCGAGGAGCTCAGCGCGCTGCTCGACGGCGCCTCGGTGCCGGGACTGCTCGAGCGGTTGGACGCGGACCGCTCGCTCGAGGTCGAGTGCCTGTTCCACGGCAAGCTCGAGCCCGACATGGCGGAGGTCGCCCCGTATCTGGTGAAGCTCAGCCTTGAAAGCGAGTTCACCGAGTGGCTGGTCGGCACGGGATGGGGACACCACTGGGGAAGCTTCGTCACTTCGCGGCAGGGCTTTCGCAGGCTGCGCAATCATCTGCGCGCGCTGACGCTCATCTACCGCCGCGACGGCACGCCACTTTACTTCAGGTACTACGATCCGCGGGTGCTGAGAATCTTCCTTCCCACCTGCTCCGCGGCGCAGCTCAAGCAGATGTTCGGCCCGGTGGACGCCTTCCTCGCAGAGAGCGAAACGGGCGACGCGGCAGGGATCTACCGCCTGAACGGCGAGGAGCTCTCGTCGGTGCAGCGCAAGCTGGGGAGCGGCTGATCATGTTCGTCGAGGAGGAGCAGCTCGCCGCCTTCGCGCCGGGGCTCGACGCGCAGTTCCGCGCCCGCTGCGTGGAGACGCTGAGTGCGCGCGGACAATGGTCCGCCGAGCGCGTGCAGCGCGCCGTGGACGCCGGTCTCGAGCGCGTCGCGGCACTCGGGTTGTCGGAGGAGAGGAGCGTCCTCGCCTATCTGCTCCTCGCGACCGAGATCAGCCTGGCCCGACCGGAGGACGCCGTAGTGCGCGCGGTCGAGGCGATCCTGCGCGAGCCGGCGCTGCCGGAGTGGCAGCGGGTGCGGCTGGCCGCGGACTATTTCGGCCAGTTCCGCGAAGTCCGCGCATGAACGCGGCCCGTGTGGAGCTCATGGCGTCTGCCGCCGGAAAAATCGGCGGCGTCACCTGGCATCATCTCTTTCTCCTCGGCGTCGGGGCTTCCGGCAAGCAGCTCTGCTT
>JBJMWH010000133.1:0-6147 GCA_045810245.1 Burkholderiales bacterium
GCCTGCTCGGGCGACATGCTGCTCGAGGCGCTGGTCGCATGCGCCGGAGTCACGCTGAGGGCGGTTGCAACCGCTTTGGGGGTTTCGCTGAAAGACGCAAGGCTTACCGCGGAAGGCGACCTCGACGTTCGCGGCACGCTAGGCGTGGCAAAGGATGCCCCGGTCGGATTCCGCGAGATCCGGCTGCGCTTCGACCTCGACACCGACGCGCCGCCGGAACAGCAGAAAAAGCTGATCGAGCTCACCGAGCGCTATTGCGTCGTGCTCCAGACCCTGCGCCACTCGCCGCCGATTCGCATAGTGGCGTAACGCCGGGAGCGCGTGAGGATCTACGGGGTCGACTTCACCTGCGCGCCACGCCGCGCGAAGCCGATCACCGTCGCTTGTGGCTCCTTGACGGGCGGCGAGCTGCACGTCGAAGAGGTTGAAAAGCTACACACCTTTGGCGAATTCGAAGCGCTGCTGTCGCGTCCCGGGCCCTGGGTGGGCGGCTTCGACTTCCCGTTCAGCCTGCCGGGCGAGCTGGTGCGCGACCTCTGCTGGCCGGCGGACTGGAAGGCGCTCGTCGGCCACTGCGCGGCGATGCCGCGCCGCGAGTTCAGGGAAGCGCTCGACGCCTATCGCAACACGAGGCCGGTTGGCCGGCGTTACGCCCACCGGGCGACCGATCTGCCGGCCGGCTCATCGAGCCCGATGAAGCTCGTCAACCCGCCGGTCGCGCTCATGTTCCAGGAAGGCGCGCCGCGGGTTCTCGCCTCCGGTGCTCACGTGCCTGCGCTACTCGAAGGAGACTCGAAGCGCGTGGCGCTTGAAGCGTACCCAGGTCTGCTCGTGCGCAAGCAGCTCGGAATCCGCGAATCCTACAAAAGCGACACGCGCAGCGAGCACACGCCGGCCCGCGCGGCTGCGCGCACGCGCATCGTCCGCGCGCTGAAAGCAGGGCGCCCGCTGGGCATCAAGCTGAAAACCAGGACCGGTCTCATAGCCGACGGCTCGGGCGATACGCTCGACGCCGTCCTCTGCGCGGTACAGGCAGCGTGGGCGGCCGGGCGGCCCGGTTACGGAATTCCAGACGACGTGCCGGACGCCGAAGGCTGGATCATCACGGCCTGATCAGCTCTGCGGCTTGATCGGCACCAGATCGTAGCCTTTGGCACGCATGCAAAAGTGCGCGAGGCGCGACTCCTCGATGTAGGGGTCGCCAAAGGGATCGCCGAATGGCGAATACGGCACCACGATCGCCCGGCCCCGAGGGTCGACGACCGTGGTGGCGCCGTAGTAGCGGTTCATGAAGAGGAAGCTGCGCCACTGGGCCTCGCGCCACGCCTCCTGGCGGCAGTAGGCGAGATCGTGGCTGAGCTGCTCGGGAGGCGTGTCGTGTCGCATCCACTGCACCGGCGTGCACGCCGTAGTCGCGAGCAGCAGGAGCGGGATTAATCGGCGCATGCTGTTTTGACAGCCAAACTCGTGCGCGTGTTCACCGTATAGCATAATAGGGCGGTTACTGAATAAACATGCAGTGAATCGGCAACGTGGTGAACGACCTTGAAAGCCCGCTTGCGGTGGTCGACCTCGAGACCACGGGGAGCCAGCCGGCGTGGGACCGCATCACCGAGATCGGCGTCATCGAGGTCGACGGCTTCCAGGTGACTTCCGAGTGGTCGACCCTGGTGAATCCAGGGGCCGCGATCCCGGCGCCGATCCAGGCGCTCACCGGCATCACCAACGAAATGGCGGCGCACGCGCCGAGCTTCGCCGAGCTCGCCGCCGGTCTCTACGAGCGGCTCGCCGGGCGTGTTTTCGTGGCCCACAACGCGCGCTTCGACTACGGTTTCCTGCGCCACGAGTTCGAGCGCGCGGGCCTCAAGTTCCTGGCGAAGACGCTGTGCACCGTGCGCCTATCGCGGCGGCTCTATGCCGAGCATGCCAGCCACACCCTCGACAGCCTGATCTCGCGCCACGGCATCGACTGCCGTGCGCGCCACCGGGCGCTTCCCGATGCCGACGCGGTGTGGCAGTTCCTGCGCATCGCTGCGCGCGAGCACGGCGCCGAGGTGCTCGCGGTCGCGGCGCGCCAGGTGGCGCGGCAAGCGGCGCTACCGCCGCACATCGACCGTGCGACGATCGAGGAGATCCCACAAGCCCCCGGGGTGTACGTGTTCTACGGCGAAGCCGGGATTGCCCTCTACGTCGGCATGAGCCGGAACATGCGCTCGCGGATCCTCCAGCATTTTTACCCGGGCACGGCGTGGACGCGCGAGGTGCGCCGCATCGATTGGCAGCGGAGCGTCGGAGAGCTCGGTGCGGCTCTGCGCGAAGCGCAGCTCGTAAAGGAGCTGGAGCCGGCGTACAACCGGCGGTTGCGTCGCCCCCAGTCCTTGTGCGGCTTTGCCTTCGACATGAAGCATCTGCGCCTCGCGGCGCCCGAGGAGATCCGCGGCGAGACCCTGCCGTATGTGCACGGCCTGTTCCGCTCCAGGCGCGAAGCGTTGCACGCCCTTCGCGGCATCGCGGACGAATACGGATTGTGCCTGCAGACGCTAGGGTTCGACGCTCCGGTCAGGGATGGCGCGTGCTGGCGATTCCAGCTTGGACGATGCCGGGGCGTGTGCGCGGGCAGGGAGAACGTGCACGTCCACCACGCCCGCGTGGCCGAAGGCCTTGCCCGCATGAAGGCGATCGAATGGCCGCACGCCGGGCCGCTCGGCATCGTCGAGCGCGATCCGGGCCGCGACGCGGCCGAGATCCACGTCGTCGACCGCTGGTGCTACCTCGGGGCGGCGCGATCCGATACCGAGCTTGCCGAGCTGCTCGAGGGGGAGCGGGCGCCGCGCTTCGATTACGATCATTACCGCATCCTTTCGCGGCACCTCGCCAGGAAAGGCGTGCGCACCATGAAGCTGGCTAGCCGATGCACTGCGAACTGATCGTGCCGGGCTTGTTCGCCGAGGCGAGCGGCACGCGTGCGCCGGCGCTCGAGCTCCTCCTCGCGCGCGGCCGCAGCACGCTCAATGCGAGCCCGCAGTCCCTGCCGGTAGAAGCCTGGCTCCAAGGCGCTTTCGCGCTCGAGGGCGAGTCGCTCCCGACCGGGGCGCTGTCGCTTGCTGGCGCGGGCCGCGAGCTCGGCCCAGAGTGCTGGGCGCGCGCCGACCCGGTGCATCTGCGCCTGCTGCGCGATCGGCTCATCGTCGTGCCTGCGGCGGCATTCGCGCTGTCGCGTCCCGAGGCCGACGCGCTGGTGGAGGCGCTCAACCGCCATTTCGGCGAGCGCCTCGTGCTCCAGGTGCTCGAGCCGGGGCACTGGTGCGCGCGGCTCGATCTGCAGCTCGCTTTCCATGCGTCGTCGCCGCTCGACGCCGCCGGACGCGACGTCGACCTCGCCATCCGAGCGGGCGGAGAAGCGGGCAAGCGCTGGGCGGCGCTGCTCAATGAAGCGCAGATGCTGCTGCACGCGCATCCGGTGAATGCCGCGCGCGAGGCGCGCGGCGAACCGGCGGTCAACAGCCTGTGGCTTTGGGGCGCCGGTAGCGCGCCGCGCGTGCCGCCCGCCCGCTGGCGATCGGTCAGCGCCGACGATCTGGTTGCGCGCGGTCTCGCGCGGCTCTCCGGCGCGCGCGAGCGCCCGTTGCCGGAAAGCGCCGAGGCGTGGCTGCAGGGCGCGTCGCTGGACGGACGTCATCTCGTCCTGCTCGATGCGCTGCGCACGCCGCTCGCGCTCGGCCAGAGCGCAGAGTATGCAGAGTGCATCGACGCGCTGGAGAAGCGCTGGTTCGGGCCGCTCCTTGCCGCGCTGCGCGCCGGGCGCGTCGGCATGGTGACGGTGCATGTTCCCGATAGCCTCGGCGCCTCGTTCGAGACCATCCGCGGCGACCTGCGGCGCTTCTGGCGCCGGCCGCGGGCGCTGGAGAAGTACGCGTGAGGATCGTCGCGCGAAGCTACGCCGAGTCCGATCGCTACGCCCTGCTCGAGGCGGGTGTGCATCCGCTGCTCGCGCGCATCTATGCCGCCCGGCGCATCCGCTCGAGCGCGGAGCTCAAGTACGAAGCCGCTGGGCTGCTTTCACCCGAGCTTCTCAAGAATGCAAACGAAGCGGCCTGCCTGCTCGCCGACGCCATCCAGGCGGGCAAGCGCCTCCTGATCGTTGCCGACTACGATGCCGACGGCGCCACGGCCTGCGCGGTGGGCATCCGGGCGCTGCGGGCCTTCGGCGCGCACGCGGAGTACCTCGTGCCCGACCGGTTCAAGCTCGGCTACGGCCTTTCGCCCGAGCTGGTCGAGCTCGCTGCCGAGCGCCGGCCGGATCTCCTCATTACCGTCGACAACGGCATCGCGAGCGTCGAAGGCGTGGCGCGCGCGCGCCAGCTCGGCATCGCCACCCTCATCACCGATCACCATCTCCCGGGGCCGGAGCTCCCCGCGGCGGCCTGCATCGTGAATCCCAACCAGCCGGGCTGCGCGTTTCCCTCCAAGGCGCTCGCCGGCGTCGGCGTCATGTTCTACGTCGTGCTGGCCTTACGGGCGGAATTGAGAAAGCGGGACGCTTTCAAGGGAACCCCTGAACCCAATCTTGGTGCGCTCACCGACCTCGTCGCGCTCGGAACCGTGGCCGACGTCGTTCCGCTCGACGCCAACAACCGCAACCTCGTGTCGCAGGGACTGAGGCGCTTGCGCACGGGAAGAGGCCAACCGGGTGTCATGGCGCTCCTTCGCGCCGCGGGACGCTCTCCGGCCGAGGCGACGAGCTTCGACCTCGGCTTCGTCGCCGGGCCGCGCCTCAACGCGGCGGGCCGGCTCGCCGACATGAGCGTCGGCATCGAATGCCTGATCAGCGACGACGAGGCGCGGGCCATGAACCTCGCGCAGGAGCTCGATCGGCTCAATACCGAGCGCAGGGCGATCGAGGCATCGATGCTGCACCAGGCCTTCGAATACCTGAAAGTCGTCAAGGACACCGGCTTGACATTCTTCGATGCCGGCTGGCACCAAGGCGTAGTCGGCATCCTCGCCGCGCGGCTGAAGGACCGCGTGCACCGGCCGGTGATCTGCTTCGCGCCCGCGGAAGAGGCCGGCAGGCCGGTGCTGCGCGGCTCCGGGCGCTCGATTCCCGGCCTGCATCTCAGGGACTGCCTCGATCTCGTCGCGAAGCGCGCCCCCGGCGTCATCGTGCGCTTCGGCGGACACGCCATGGCCGCCGGCCTCACCGTCGAGAAAAAGCACTATCCCGATTTCGCCGCCGCGTTTGAAACTGCGGTGGAGGAGCTGCTGCCGGCCGAAGCGCGCCAGCGCACCGTCGAGACCGACGGCGGCCTCGAGGGCATGCACTGCACGCTCGAAGTGGCGCGCATGCTCGAAGGCGAGATCTGGGGCCAGGGATTTCCGCAGCCGCTGTTCTGCGATAATTTCGGCGTGGAGTCCCAGCGCGTGGTCGGCGAAAGGCATCTCAAGCTGCGCCTGGTGAAAGACGGGCGGCGCTTCGAAGCGATGCGCTTCGGCGCGCTCGAGCCGCTGCCGGAGAAGGTGCGCGCCGCGTACCGGCTGGCGGTGAGCGAATTCAACGGCCTGAGAACCATCCAGCTCAACGTGGAGCACTTCGAATGATCCGCGCCCTTGCCTTGGCGGCCCTGCTGCTTTCCTTTCCCCTGCACGCCGAAGACCTGAACCCGGTCAAGGACGCCGGCCCCTACGTCCCCTCGCCGCAGAGCGTGGTGTCCGACATGCTGCGCTACGCCGAGGTCGGTCCCTCCGATTTCCTCATCGACCTCGGCTCGGGCGACGGCCGCATCGTGCTCACCGCGGCCAAGATCTTCGGCGCGCGCGGCTTTGGCGTCGAGATCAAGGAAGACCTCGTGCGCCGCTCCAACGAGGCGGCCCAGAAGGAAGGCCTCGCCGAGCGCGTCAAGTTCGTCAAGCAGGACCTCTTCAAGACCGATATCTCGCAGGCGACGGTGGTGACGATGTATCTCTTGCCTGATACGGTGAACCTGCTGAAGGAAAAGCTGCTCACCGAGCTCAGGCCCGGCACGCGCATCGTCTCGCACGACTATCCGCTCACCGGCTGGATCCCGGAGAAGTACGTGCAGATGGATCTCGAGGACAAGGTGCAGATCAGCGGCGTGACCACCACGCTGATCTACCTCTACATCGTGC
>JBJMWH010000134.1:0-5615 GCA_045810245.1 Burkholderiales bacterium
GGCCGCGTGCCGGCCGACAACCCGTTCGTCGGCAAGGCGGGCTGGAAGCCCGAGAAGCTCGATCTCGGCCACCGCAACATGCAGGGCGCGGCGCTGCATCCGCAGACCGGCGTGCTCTGGACGCACGAGCACGGCCCGCAGGGCGGCGACGAAGTGAACATCATCCGGGCCGGCGCCAACTACGGCTGGCCAGTGATCACGTACGGCGTCAATTACGGCATCGGCACCAGGATCGGCGAGGGCACGGCCAAGCCGGGGATGGAGCAGCCGATCCACTACTGGGTGCCGTCGATCGCGCCCTCGGGCATGGCGTTCTATACCGGCGATCGCTTTCCGCGCTGGAAGGGCAACCTCTTCGTCGGCGCCCTGCGCGATCAGATGCTCGTGCGCCTGCAGCTCGACGGCGCGCAGGTGGTGAAGGAAGAACGGCTGCTCAAGAACGTGCTCGGCCGCATCCGCGACGTGCGCATGGGGCCCGACGGGCTGATTTATCTCCTCACCGACGAGACGAACGGCGTGCTCGCCCGCCTCGACCCCCTGTGAAGGGGGTCGCGAGCCGAAGGCGAGCGGGGGGTTTGGTTTTAGCGGGTTCTTTACCGAGCGCTCTGGTTACCGGTCAGCGCGTTCTCTATCCGCGCGCAGACCCCATCGAATTGCTGCATAACTTCGAGATTCGTGAATCGGATTACACGGATCCCCAGGAGTGCGAGCGTTCAGTTCTGTGTTGGTCGTACTGTTCGTTCGCCCCCGTGAAGTGGGAATCCCCATCCACCTCGATGACAAGGCGAGCCCGCGCGCAGTAAAAGTCCGCTATGTAATGGCCGAGAGGTTTCTGCTTCGTAAACTTCTGGCGATGCGCAGACAGGAAGTCGAACCAAAGCCTTTTCTCGGCGGCGGTAGCATCGTGGCGCAGTTCGCGCGAGCGCGCCTTCAGGTCGCGGCGATAGCGAAAAAACGGCCGTATGGGTCGCATGTCTCCCCAACGCTCCGCCCCAGAGATCGGTGCACGGCCCACAACAGACAAAAAAACCAACCCCCCGCTCGCCTTCGGCTCGCGACCCCCTTCACAGGGGGTCAGAAGGCGGGTCAGCGCGCGAGCGCGCCTCTCGCCAGCGCGGCGAGCTGCGGGCAGGGGCCGAGGAACAGGCATCCCGAGCGCATCGCGCGATGGCCGTTCGGAAGCGTGATCGCCTGCGTGTAGCGCACTTCGAGATCGACGACGCACTCGCTGCGGTTCGGCAGCACGATGCGGCAGCCGCGCAGCACGGTGCCGGGCTCCAGGGTGATGCTGCACGCGTAGCACAGGAACGCGATGCCGCCTGCGGCGAGGTCCAGGATCAGTGCGTCGAAGGGCATGATGCCGCGGGTGTCGGCGTACACGCGCAGAGGAAGCGGCGCCTTGAGGTGGACGCGGTCGTGGCTGCGGCGCGGGTTGCTTGCCAGCAGCTCCGGAAAGCGGCACTGGATCAGCTCGCGTCGCCGGACCGACACCGCGCGCGGCTCGGCGGCGATGAACTCCACGTGCCACCCGGCCATCTCGCAATGGAAGGTGCAGCGCGGGCGCGCCAGCACCGCCGCGTTCGCCGCCGGCACTGCGCTGCGGCTCATGAGGATGCGGCCGCCCCTCGGATCGATGTGCACGAGCTGCGCCTGGAACGTGAAGCTGGGAAAGAAGGCGCACACGCCCACGCCCTCGGCCTTGGCCCGCGCAAGCACGCGCGCGATCTCCGCCGGGGACCGCGACAGGAGGCCGGTGATCGTTTTGTCGGCCGTGTTCAGACTTTGTACGTCTCCAGGGTTTCCTTGGCGAAGAGCTCCTCGGGCGCGAAGCGGCGCGGCGAGAGGCCCTGCTCGTGGTGATAGCGCAGGAACGCGTCGAGCACATGCCGGTTCGGCGCCAGGCCGTAAAGCCACCAGTCCTCGCCCATTTCGCGGCGCGTCTCTTCGACGTGGGCGACGAGCCAGGGCAGCATCGCCGGCAGCGCGGCGGTCTGCTGGTACATCTCGAAGGCCTTCGCCTTGGCCGCGGCGAACGCCTTGTAGAGCGATTGCGCGACCCATGGATGCGCTCGGTACACATCGCGCCGGATCGCCACGGTGTGCATGATGGGGAAGATCCGCGTGCGCCGGTAATAGGCTTTCTCCTGCTCGACGTACGCCGGAAACAGGCGCCGCACCTTGTCCGGCTCGGTGCGGAACGTCGAAGGCGCGCGCGCCGTGACCAGGGCGTCGAGCTCGCCGTCGGCCAGCATGCGCGACAGGGTCTGGCTCGGCCCGATCGGCTTCACCCGGATGGACGCGGGAAGGTTCAGCCGGATCTTCTCGTCGCGTCCGGGCTCCTCCTCTCCACCCGAGTAGTGCTCGACATCGGTCACCTTCACGCCGTGATCGTCGGAGAGGATGCCGCGGATCCACACCGGCGCGGTCATCTGGTACTCGGGGACGCCTACGCGCCGGCCCTTCAGCTCCTCGGGGCCGCGGATGCCGCTTTTCGTCGACACGAAAATGCACGAGTGGCGGAAGAAGCGGGAAGGGAACACCGGGATGGCGATGAACGGCGGCTCCTCGGCGCCGAGCGACGCCACGTACGAGGACAGCGACATCTCGGAGCAGTCGAACTCCCGGTAGCGCAGCATGCGGAAGAAGGTCTCCTCCACCGGCTGCTGGAGATACACGAGGTCGATGCCGTCGGCCCGCACGCTGCCGTCGGCGAGCGCGCGGGTCCGGTCGTAGTCCCAGCAGGAAAGCGTGAGCCTCAGCCGGTTCATCGGGCCAGTATACTTCCCGTCAAATCGCGCAGAGCGTGAGTCGCATGAAACTCGTGGCATTTGACCGCTGCGCCGCCGGACAAAGTGGTCGTTCCGCGCACGGCGCCGCCAGCGAAGCAACGGCGTGAGCTCGGCGCTGCGCGAGCTCGCGCTCGCGAACCGGATTCTCGCGCACGAGGGCGTGGTGGACGCCTTTGGCCATGTCAGCATCCGCCACCCGCAAGAGAATCGTTTCTTCATGTCGCGCTCGCGCAGCCCGCAGCTCGTCACGATCGAGGATCTCATGGAGTTCGAGCTCGACGGCACGCCGGTCGACGCCCGGGGGCGCACGCCGTACTCCGAACGCTTCATCCACGGCGCGATCTACGAGGCGCGCGCCGACGCGCGCTCGGTGATCCATAACCACTCGCACGCGGTTATCGCGTACGGCATTACCCCCGTGAAGCTGCGGCCGGTGCTGCACGTCGGCGCCGCGATCGGCGCCGAGGTCCCGGTCTGGGACATTCGCACTCGGTTCGGCGATACCGACATGCTGGTCGTCAACATGGCCCAGGCGAGGGATCTCGCCGCGACCCTGGGTGCGAACCGGGTCGCGCTCATGCGCGGGCACGGCTGCACCGTCGCGGGCAGCACGCTGCGCGAAGCGGTGTTTACCGCGATCTACCTGCAGGTGAACGCGCGGCTCCAGACGGAGGCGATGGGCCTGTCCAGCGAGGTGGAATATCTCAGTCCCGGCGAGCTCGCGCGCGCCAAGGACATGCTGTCTCAGCCGGTAGGACTGGACCGGGCGTGGGAATACTGGAGCGCGCGCGCCGACCGCAGCGGCATCGATTAAGCCCGATCCGTCGGGGGAGCAGGTAGCTCGAGTCGACTATCCGCGATCAGCTCTCGGGCCGCGATCAGGGCCGCTTCGCCAGGCCGCGCGGCCATCTCTGCCTGCCCGCGCTCAACGCGCGGCCGCCTCGGCTTCGTAGCTCAGGGGAAAGGGCTGCAGCCCGGCGTCGATCTTTCCAGGCTTGAGCCGGAGCATGGGGTCTCCTCAGGTGCGCTCGAGCCGGTTTCGCAGGAGGCCGATGCCTTCCACCTCGACCTCGACCACGTCGCCGGCCTTCATGAAGCGCTTCGGACTGCGCCCGTAGCCGACGCCGCTCGGCGAGCCGGTGGTGATGACGTCGCCCGGCTGGAAAAGATAGAACTGCGAGTAGTACTCGACGAGCTCGACTACGCTGAACACGAGGTCGTCGGTGTTGGCGTCCTGCATCAGCTCGCCGTTGAGCCGCGTCTGCAGGTTCACGTTGGCGGGATCGGGCACCTCGTCCTTGGTCGCGAGCACCGGCCCCATCGGGCAGAAGGTGGGGAACATCTTGCCGAGCAGGTTGTGCTCCCATGCGTGAATCGGCCCCATGACGCCCTTCGCCGAGAAGATCGGTGCCACCCAGTCGCGCGCCGAGACGTCGTTCACGATGGTGTAGCCCGCGACATAGTCGAGCGCCTGCGCGGCCTTCACCCGGTGGCAGGGCCGCCGATCACCACGCTGAACTCGCCTTCCCAGTCGAGCATGTCCGGATTGCTCGGTGGAATGCGGATCGGCGCGTCCGGACCGATGATGCTCGCGACACTCTTCGTGAATGCGGCCGGCTTTCCCGGCACCGGCGTCTTCATTTCCTTCAGGTGCTCGTGGTAGTTCATGCCGACCGAGAGGACCATCCCCGGATTGCGAATCGGAGCGAGGAGCTTCACCAGCGTGAGTGTCACCGTCGGCCCGCTGGCGGTGGCGGCTCTGGAGAGAAGGCCAAGCTCGAGAATGCTGCGCACGTCGGGGGCGAGCGGCCGCAGATCCACGATCTCGTCCCCGGCGAGGCGGCCGGGACGCGCCTGGTCATCGATCTGGAATGTCACCAGTTTCATATCAGGCGGCCTTCAGGTCGGGTGCCCCGAACTCGCGCGACAGGCGCAGGCAGAACTCGCGCAGCGCCTGCGCGGCGGGATGGGTGGGCTTGGCGAGCTCGTGGTCGTGGCCGATGAGCGTCACGGCGGCGGCAGCTTCGCCGTTCCACTGCAGCACCGGCGAGGCCACCGCGGCGAGGCCCGGGATCACGCTGCTGTCCACGTAGGCGAGGCGGGTCTTGCGCGCGCGCTCCACCGCGCGCTCGAATGCGGCGCGATCGGGGTTAAGCCGGCGCGCTTCCGCCGAGATCGCATCCGCGGTGACGCCCGCGGCCAGGAACGCGACCAGCACGGTGCCGGTCGCCGAGTTCGCGATCGGCAGCACCGAGCCCAGGCCGAGGTTGGTGACCAGAGGCGTGCGGCTGCGCTGCCAGTGGACCACCGTAGGGCCGCGGTTGCTCCAGACCGAGAGCAGCGCGGTGAAGCCCGTGCGCGCGACGAGCTGCGGCAGCGCGCGCTCGGTGAGCTGCACCGGATCGAGCCGCCGGATGGCCGCGAGGCCGATGTCGAGCGCGAGTGGGCCGAAGTCGTACCGGCTGTCGGCGTCCTGGCGCACCAGGCCGCAGCGCGCGAAGCTCGCGAGGTAGCGGTGCGCGCTGCTCGGATCGAGCGCGGCGGCCGCGGAGAGGTCCTTCAGCGCGAGCGGGCCGTCGGACTTTTCCAGCACTTCGAGCAGCCGCATGCCGGTGTCGACCGACTGGATGCCGCGGCGCGCGCGCTTCTTCACGCGTACTTTCTCCCCAAATCCATCCTCTGCCGATGCTTGCCCTCGAAGTGCGGCGCGATCTGCTCCATGAAGCGCTGCATCTGCTCCTTCACGAGGTTGTGCGGCTTGTTGCCGACGTTGAAGTAGAGGATCACCTCGGCGATGCCGCTTGCTTCCACCTTCTTCAGGGTGTC
>JBJMWH010000135.1:0-9015 GCA_045810245.1 Burkholderiales bacterium
GTTGCGGGTTTCGTCGAGGTAAATCTCGAGCACCGACGCAGGATCTGCGCGCAGGCGCGCGAGCACCGCATGAAAGCCGAACACCACGCGCGGTTCACGATCCGCCTGGCGGCTCATGCCGGCACGAGATCGATCTTGCGCTGATCGAGGTCCACCCGCACCAGCTTCACGCTCATGCGATCCGCGAGCCGAAAGCGCTTGCCGGTGCGCTCGCCGATGAGCGCGTGATGCGCGGCATCGTGCTGGAAGTAATCGCGGCCGAGCTCCGAGATGTGCACCAGGCCGTCGACGAAGTAGTCGTCCAGCATGACGAACAGGCCGAAGGGCACCACGCCGGTGATGGTGCCGCTGAAGGTTTCACCGACATGGTCACGCATGTGGTAGCACTTGAGCCACATCTCGACGTCGCGGCTCGCGTCATCGGCGCGGCGCTCGGTTTCCGAGCAGTGCCGCCCGAGCGCCTCCCAGTCGACCCCGGAATACTGACCGCCCGAAAGAACCGCCTTGATCGCGCGGTGCGTGAGCAGGTCCGGATAGCGCCGGATCGGCGAGGTGAAGTGCACGTAGGCGTCGAAAGCGAGCCCGAAATGGCCCGCGTTGTTCGGGCTGTACACCGCCTGCTTGAGCGAGCGCAGCAGGATCGTCTGCAGCAGCGCGAAATCGGGGCGCTTGCGGATCTTCTCGAGGAGCTGGGCGTAATCGCGCGGCAGCGGGATCTCGCCGCCCGGGAGCGAGAGGCCGATCTCGGCGACGAAGTCGCGCAGCGCCGCGACTTTTTCCGCCGCGGGCACGTCGTGCACGCGATAGAGCGCCGGATGCGCGTGCGCGGCGAGCAGTCCGCCGGCGCACACGTTTGCCGCCAGCATGCATTCCTCGATTAGCCGGTGCGCCTCGTTGCGCGGCTCGGCCACGATGCGCTCGATCTTCCCCTTGGCGTCGAACAGCATGCGCGTCTCGGTGGTCTCGAAGTCGATCGCGCCGCGCCGGTTGCGCGCATCGAACAGCACTTTGAACACCGCGTGGAGGTTCAGCAGGTCCTCGTTCGCGCTGCCCGAGGAAAGCGCCTGCCACACTGCGGTGTAGGTGAGGCGCGCGGAGGACTTGAACACTGCGCGGTAGAAGTCGTAGCGCGCCACCTCGCCCTTCGGGCCGATCGCCATCTCGCACACCATGGCGAGGCGATCGACGTTCGGATTGAGCGAGCAGATGCCGTTGGAAAGCTTCTCCGGCAGCATCGGGATGACCCGCCGCGGGAAGTAGACCGACGTGCCGCGCTCGCGCGCCTCGAGATCGAGCGCGTCGTCGTGGCGCACATAGTGGCTCACGTCGGCGATCGCCACCCAGAGGCGAAAACCCTTGCCTTCGGTCTTGCAGTACACCGCGTCGTCGAAGTCCTTCGCGGTCTCGCCGTCGATCGTCACGAACGGGAGTTTTCTGAGATCTTTCCTTCCCCGCAGATCCTCTTCGCGCGCCGTCTCCGGGGTGGCCTTGGCCTGCGCCAGGGCGGCCTTCGAGAACTCGTGCGGCAGGTCGAACTTGCGCACCGCGATCTCGATCTCCATCCCCGGATCGGCGTGGTGGCCGAGCACCTCGGCGACGCGTCCGATGGGCTGGGCATGGCGGCTCGGCGGCGCCACGAGATCCACCGTGACGACCTGGCCTGCCTTGGCGCGGCCCGCTTCGGCGGGCGGCACCAGGATGTCGTGCGCGATGCGCCGGTCATCGGGCACCAGAAAAAGCACGCCGTGCTCGGCGTGCATGCGCCCGACGATGCGGCGCTTTGCGCGCTCGAGGACCTGCACCACGACGCCGAGCGCGCGGCCGCGGTGGTCTCGTCCGCTCACGCGGACCGCCGCGCGGTCACCGTGCATCACCTCGCGCATCTCGGCCGCCGGCAGGAACACCGAGGGTCCGCCTTCGTCCGGCACCAGAAAGCCGTGTCCGTCGGCATGGCCCTCGACGCGCCCGGCGACGAGCGCGATGCGCTTCGCGACGAGCAGCGCACCGGCACGGTTCTCCACCACCTCGCCCGCGCGCTCGAGCGCGGCGAGCGCCTCGTCGAACGCGTGCCGCTCGCGCTTCTTGATCTCGAGACGCTGCGCGAGCTCCGCGGCCGTCAGCGGCGCGCCGGCGCGGTTCAGCGCCTCGACGATCTCGCGCGAGTATTCAGGCGCCGCGGCCGCCGGCCGCTCGGCCCGACCACGTCGGCGGAGCGCTGTTTTTCTTGCCTTTTTCTTTGACACTCTAGGGTGGTGCAACTAAAATCCCGCCTCCTCGGCCGAGGTGGCGGAATTGGTAGACGCACTAGGTTCAGGTCCTAGCGGTGGCAACACTGTGGGGGTTCGAGTCCCTTCCTCGGCACCACCGGAATATACCCCGTAGCGCCCACCGAGCCGGGCCGCGATGCCGGTTTTTCAGCGCGGCCCTGGAGCCGCGTGCAGCCTGTCCTCGATTGAATCGATGCTGAGCAGGATGCGCTCTCTCAGCACGTCGCCGGCCCACGCCGGCCGGGCATAGAGCTGCTCGGCGTAGAGCGCGATGCGGCTGAGCTCGGACCGGGTATGCAGGTCCTGCACCGCGGCCGCGCTTCGCGTGCACAGCTCGTTCACGCGGCTCAGCCGCTCGGAGTCCATCCACCCGGCGGCGTGGCGGCGAAACAGCGCCTTCAACTCTGCACAATGCTTGAGCGCGTCATCCATGGGAATTTCTCCTTGGCCGCGCGCGAGGCGCGCAGCGCTTGCAGGCTGTAGAGCCGGCTTGCGTAGAGCTCGAGCGCGTTCAGGATCTGCTGGCGGAGGAATTCGACGCCCGAGGTCGAATCGCGGCCCCACCTCGAGTGGTCGCGCTTCGACAGCATCTCGGAGGCATATTCGGCGGTGACGCGCAGCCGCTCGCGACAGTAGGCGTCGTCCACCGCGCGCGCCGCCGATTCGCACAGGCCAAGCACCCGCGCGCGTCCTCTGAAGTCGGGCAACGCGCCGTCGTGACGCGCGAAGAACTCCGTCAGCGCTGCGTGCAGCCGCCGGGCCTGTCCAATGTTCGCCGTCGTCATGGCGCTCCTCCCAGGAGCCATTGTCGGCCGTACCAGCAATTTCTACAGTCGCGCCCGGCCGGTTCGCGCCGTCGAGCCGCCACGACGGCGCGTCGAATCCAGGCGACAGGAAGTCGCGTAAAACTTGCGCTGGAGGGCGCTTTTTGCTTAGCCGCCCGCCTCGTTGCAGCGGGGGAGCCGGTTGAACGCCGCCTGGTACTCCCCGAGGAGCTCGGCTTCCCGGGCCGCCGGGTCGAGGCTGATCTCCCAGCCGTAGTGGGTGGCGCGACGGGTGCAGGGCCCGGCGCCTCCCGACAGGTGCTCGAGCAGCGCGAACTGGATGCTCTTCAGGCTCCCCGAGGCGCGGCCGTAGTAGATGAGCTCGTCGGCTTCCCACAGGGCGTAGACCCCCGGATCGGCGGGCGCACCCTCGACCATGCTGCGCGTGAATCGATAGCGACCGCCTCCGAACGGCATCCTTTGCGCTCGACTCCGGAAAACCGGAGCCATTCAATGCAAGACCGGGGCCGCGCCGCCATAATCCCGCGCTTGACGATCCCTGCCTCCCGGCCTTCGAGCGCCGGTTCAAGCATCGGCCTGCGCCAGCTCCTGATCGGGCTTTCGCTTGCAGGCATCGTGCCGCTAGCGATCGTCGCGACGGTGCTGCTCGTGGCGCTCTGGCGCACGCAGCAGGCGCACCTCGAAAAAGCGGCGAGTACCGAAGCCTATGCGCTTGCCGCTCTCCTCATCATCGTGCTCGTGGCGAGCGGCCTGTTCGCCTGGCTCATCGGCCGGCGCATTGCGGGCGCAATCCACGCCGCCGCGACCGCGGCGGCGGCGATGAGCTCGGGCGCGCCGGTGCCGTTGGTGCCCTCGCGGGTGGACGAAGTGCAGGCGCTCATGCACGCGCTCGAGCGCGCCTCGGCGCGCCTCGCCGCCGCCGAGGCCGATCGCGCGCGAACCGTCGGCGAAGTGGACGCCGTCCTGCAGCAGGAGCGCACCGCGCGGCTCCAGGCCGAAGCCGCGAATCGCGCCAAGGACGAGTTCCTCGCCATGCTCGGCCACGAGCTGAGGAACCCGCTCGGCGCGATCTCCGGCGCGATGCGCGTCCTCGAGCGCCTGCCCTCCACGAGCGGCGACTACAAGGCGGCGCGCGACATCGTCGCCCGGCAGAGCGCGCACCTCGCGAAGATCGTCGACGATCTCCTCGATGTCGGCCGCGTCGTGAGCGGACGGATTCTGCTGCGACGTAATCTGGTCGACCTCGCGCAGGCGAGCGCCGCCGCGGTGGCCACCGTGCGCGCGGCCGAGCGCGAGGGTGAGCACGAATGGACCCTCGAGCTGGCTCCGGTGCTCGCGAGCGCCGATCCGACGCGCATCGACCAGGTGCTCGCGAACCTGCTCGGCAACGCGGCCAAGTTCACGCCGTTGGGCGGGCGCATCCGCGTGCGGCTTGCCGAGCAGTCCGGGGAAGCCGTCCTCACGGTCGAGGACAGCGGGCCCGGCATCCGGCCGGATCTTCTGCCGCACATCTTCGAGCTTTTTTCCAGGGACGCGGCGGCAGGCGATCCCGGCGGCCTCGGCATCGGCCTGGCCTTGGTGCGGCGACTGGTCGAATTGCACGGGGGGAGCGTCCAGGCGGAAAACGTGGTTCCTCAGGGTGGAGCGCGTTTCACGGTGCGGCTTCCGGCGATCCCGGAGCCCGAGCCGGTGGCGCACCACGACGCGCGCCTGCTGCCGACCCCGCGGCCGGCGCGGCAGGCGCGCGTGCTCATCGTCGAGGACAACGACGATGCGCGCGTGACGTTGCAGCGCATCCTGCAGGCCGACGGCCATCTCGTCAGCGCGGCACGCGACGCCCGCGCCGGCCTGGAAGCGGCCGCAGCCGGCTCGCCCAACATCGCGGTCGTGGACATCGGCCTTCCGGGGATGGACGGCTACCAGTTCGCGCGCGCGATGCGCGAGCGCCTGGGAAGCGGCGTGCGCCTGATCGCGCTCACCGGCTACGCCACCGAAGCCGACCGGCAGCGCTCGGCCGAGGCGGGCTTCGACGCCCACCTCATCAAGCCGGTCGACATCGACCGGTTGCTCACGCTGATTGCGGAAGCTGCAGGCTAATTCGGGCTCTGACCCCGGATTGGCTAGGCGTCGAACGGGTGGCGCCGGACAATGGTTTCTTCACGCTCGGCCCCCGTGGAGATGAGGTCGACCGGCACGCCCGCGAGCTGTTCGATGCGCGTGAGGTAGGCACGCGCGCCGCTCGGCAGCGACGCATAAGACCTGATGCCGACAGTGCTTTCCATCCAGCCCGGGAGCTCCTCGTAGACGGGGTGGCAGCGCTCGAGCTCTTCGGCGCCGACCGGAAGGATTTCCGAAAACGTGCCCTCGAGCTCATAGCCGACGCAGATCTTGACCGCCTCAACGCCGTCGAGCACGTCGAGCTTGGTGATGCACAGCCCCGAAAGGCCGTTCAGCTGGATCGAGCGCTTGAGCGCCGCGGCGTCGAACCAGCCGGTGCGCCGCGGCCGGCCGGTGGTTGCGCCGAACTCCTGTCCGCGCTGGCGCAACCGCTCGCCGACGTCGTCGGACAGCTCGGTCGGGAATGGGCCGCCGCCGACGCGGGTCGTATAGGCCTTGGTGATGCCCAGGACATAGTGCAGGTGATGCGGCCCGATGCCGGCACCCGCGGCCGCGGCGCCGGCGACGCAGTTCGAGGACGTGACGAAGGGATAGGTGCCGTGATCGATGTCCAGCAGCGATCCCTGTGCGCCCTCGAACAGCAGGTTCTTCCCGGCGCGGTTGGCGTGGTAGAGCGCGCGCGGCACGTCGGCGATGAGCGGCGCGAGCCGTGGCGCAAGCGCCAGCGTTTCGTCCAGCGTCTTCTGGTAATTCACTTCGTCGTGCTGGTAGTAATTTTTCAGGACGAAGTTGTGGAAGTCGAGCAGCTCGCGCAGCTTCTCGGCGAAGCGCGCTGCGTCGAAGAGGTCCTGCAGGCGGATCGCGCGCCGCGCCACCTTGTCCTCGTAGGCCGGGCCGATGCCGCGGCCGGTGGTGCCGATCTTGCGCTCGCCCTTCGCGGCCTCGCGCGCGTGATCGAGCGCCGCATGGTAGGGCAGGATCAACGGGCAGGCTTCGCTGATGGAAAGTCTTGCGACTACGCCGCGCACGCCGGCCGACTCGAGCTGTTCCATCTCCGCCACCAGCGCCTGCGGCGAGACCACCACGCCGTTGCCGATGAAGCAGTCGACCTCGGCGCGCAGGATGCCAGACGGGATGAGGTGCAGCACGGTCTTCTTGCCGCCGATGACCAGGGTATGGCCGGCGTTGTGGCCGCCCTGGAAGCGCACCACGCCCTGCGCCCGGTCGGTGAGCCAGTCGACGATCTTGCCTTTGCCCTCGTCGCCCCACTGAGTGCCGATGACCACTACGTTGCGTGCGCTCATGCCCTATTTCGCCGCGGCCGCGAGGCTTCTCAGATCGATCGAAAATCCGGTGGCGGGACGCGCGCGGCCGAAAGCCTTGCCGACTTCGTCATAGCGCCCGCCTCTCGCCACGGGCTGAGATGCGGCCCCCGCTCCGCCGTCGCAGTAGGCGTCGAACACCACGCCGGTATGGTAGTGATAGCCGCGCAGCTCGGCCAGATCCAGGCTGACGGGCAGGCTGCTGGCCTCGGCAAGCCGCCGCAGCGTGGCGAGCGCGCGTGAGACCTCGACGAGCTGCGGCAGCCTTTTCTCCGCGGTGTCGAGCACCTCGATGCCGCCGTAGAGCTCAGGCAGCAAAAGCAGCGCGTCGCGGGTTTTCGCATTCAATCCCTTGGTGAGCTCTTTCAGGCCCGGCGCGTCCTTGCGCTGCAGCGCCTCGAAGAGCTGCCGTTCCAGCTCGTCGGGAAGCTCGCCGGCGATGGCGCGGAACACCGCCACGTGGCCGATGTCGACGCGCGCGTTACGCAGCGCGGCAAGCTCGAGCGCCTGGCACAGCAGCCGCAGGATCTCCAGGTCGGCCTCGACCGCCGCGTCGCCGTAGAGCTCGGCGCCCAGCTGGATCGGCTCGCGCGTCGCCGCGGGTCCCGCGGGACGCGTATGCAGCACGCTGCCGCAGTAGCACAGGCGGGTCACCCCTTCGCGATTCAGCAGGTGCGCGTCGATGCGCGCCACCTGCGGCGTGATGTCGGCGCGCAGGCCCATCATGCGGCCCGAGAGCTGGTCCACCACCTTGAAAGTGCGCAGCTCGAGGTCGTGCCCGGTCCCGGTGAGGAGCGAATCCGTGTACTCGATGAGCGGCGGCATCACCAGCTCGTATTGCTTGCTGAAAAACAAGTCCAGGATCGCGCGGCGCAGCATCTCGATGCGCATCGCTTCGGCGGGAAGGATGTCGTCGATGTACTCGGGCAGGATCCAGCGCATCACTGCAGCCAGGTCTTGGCATAGAGGAGGAGCAGCCCGATCAGCATCGACGAGAGCCCGACGAAGCGGATCTGGCCGTCGGACATCTGGGTGATGCGGCGAAACGTGTCGCGCCAGAGGTTAGGCGCGAGGAACGGAAGCACCCCCTCGAGGATCAGCATGAGGGCAAGCGCCAGGAGGAAGGTCGTGCCCATGCGTCATTTTCGCTGCTGCGCGGGCTTGCCCATCGAATCCCGGAAGTAGCGCAGGAAGTCGGAGTTCGGCTCGATCACCATGAGGTCGCTGCGGCCGCGGAAGGTGCTGCGGTAGGCCTCCATGCTGCGGTAGAAGGCGAAGAACTCCGGGTTCTGGCTGAACGCCCCGGCGTATGTCGCCGACGCCTTGGCGTCGCCCTCGCCGCGCACGCGCTGCGCGTCGCGGTAGGCCTCGGCGAGGATCACCTCGCGCTGGCGCTCGGCGTCGGCGCGGATCTTCTCCGCCTCTGCAGCACCTGTCGAGCGTGCCTCGTTGGCGATGCGCTTTCGTTCCGCCTCCATGCGGCGGTAGACCGATTCGCTCACATCCTGCGGCAGGTCGACGCGCTTGAGGCGCACGTCGACGATCTTCACGCCGATGCGCTCCAGATCCAGGTCGACCTTGCGGCGCACCTCGCTCATGATGCGCTCGCGCTCGCCCGACACGACCTCGTGCAAGCCGCGCAAGCCGAACTCGTCTCGCAACGTGCCGGACACCGTCTGCTTGATCCGCGTCTGGGCGCGGAATTCGTCGCCCTGCACGCTGACGTAGTACTGCTTCACGTCGGTGATCCGCCACTTGACGAAGGAATCCACCAGCACGGGGCGGTTGCCTTGCGTAAGAAAGCGCAGCGGCTCGGCGTCGTCGAAGGTGAGGATGCGCATGTCGAACAGGCGCACGTTCTGCAGCAGCGGCCACTTGAAGTGCAGGCCGGGCTTGGTCACGACTTCCTTCACTTCGCCGAGCTGGAAGACGATGGCGTTTTGCCGCTGGTCGACCGTATAGAGCGTGCTCGACGCAAGCAAGGCAGCGACGATCAAAACCGCCAGGATCGGGGCGACGGATCTCATCGCTCGCTCCGCTCGCGGTTACGCAAAGTCTCGCGCGAGCGCGCGGTCGCGTCGGGTACGGGCTCCGGCGTCGCGGAGCGCGGCGTGGCGGCGCTCTCGCCGGCAGCCGCGGCTGCGCCCTGCATCAGCTTGTCGAGCGGCAGGTATAGCAGGTTCCCCGAGCCGCGGTAGTCCATCATGATCTTGCTGGTCGACGACAGGACCTCGCGCATGGTGTCGATGTAGATCCGCTCGCGCGTCACCTGCGGCGCCTTGGCGTACTCCGTCAGGACCTGCTTGAAGCGCGACGCGTCGCCCTCGGAGTTGGCGATCACGCGCTGCTTGTAGCCTTCCGCTTCCTGCAACAGCCGCGATGACGTGCCGCGCGCGCGCGGGATGACGTCGTTGGCGTAGGCCTGGCCCTCGTTCTTCTGGCGCTCCCGATCCTGCCCCGCCTTCACCGCGTCGTCGAAGGCGGCCTGCACCTGCTCGGGCGGCTGCGCATTCTGGATGGTGA
>JBJMWH010000136.1:0-5160 GCA_045810245.1 Burkholderiales bacterium
CGGCCCCTTTCTCGATGTCGAGGTGCAGAACGAGGTCACGCTCGCATTCCTCGACGCCGAGGCAATGGAGATCCAGACCCAGCACTACGCGTTTTTGGTGAGCGAGACGGAGTTCGACCAGATCTTCGGCCGCCTGAAGGAGCGCGGCGTCAAGTACTGGGCCGATCCGGGGCAGAAGCAGGAAGGCAAGATCAACCGGCACTACGGCGGGCGCGGCGTCTACTTCGAGGACCCGAGCGGCCACCTGCGCGAGATCATCACCAGACCCTACGCCAGCGAGTTGCCGAAAGAGTAGTCGGCAGACGAGCTGCCTAGGAGTAGTCGGCAGACGAGCTGCCTAGCGAGTAGCCTGCGGGTGCTGCTGCAGCGCCGACCACAGGGTGCCCGGTTGAGGGTGGAAGAGCATCCCCTCTTCCGCTTCGGCGGTGAACCATGCCCCGCGGGCGATCTCCCGCTCGAGCTCGCCCGGTCCCCAGGTCGCGAAGCCTGCGAAGTAGCGCGCCTCTTGCGGAGACTCGCGAATGACGCGGTCGAGCGCGTCGCTGCTGACTGCGACGAAGATTCCGCCGAGGAGGCGCCGCGACCCTTCCCCCGGGTCGTTGCGCACCACCGCGTAGAGTGCCTGCGGGCTTGTCGGGCCGCCGAGATAGATCGGCTCGTCGACCTTGGCGGAATGCGGCTCGCCTGGAAACGCCGCCGCCACCGTGGTGCGCGTGATGCGGTTGATGATGAAGCCGACGTGCTCGGCGCCTTTCGGCATCACGAGCAGGACGGCACGGCTGTAGAAGCCCGCCGTCTGCGGCGTGGCGACGAGAAGGAAAGGCTGGTCCAGGCCCTGCGCGCGCGCCGGGAACGTCCCTGCGGCGATCAGGCAGGTCAGCGCAAATCTAGCCACGAACCCGGTTCTCATGCCGTCCCTCCCGGTTGTGCCCTCCTCTCAAAGTACGCCCAACCTCGGCTCTGCGGGAGGAAGCCTTTGACCGCCTTAGACTCTTTTGCAACCGCAGGGTTATGCTTTGAGCGCAAGGAGGTCGTATGTCACGCTCCGCCGTCGATCCCCGCCTCGATCCAGAAGGCAAGCGCCTTCCGATCAAGCTCGACAGCACTTCGAACGGCGAGTTCGTTCCGGTGCCGCTCTCGAGCGCCAACCGCGCCGCCAACCGGCTCGCCCACGACGCCGCTTCTCGCTTTTCAAGGAGACTCGGGTTTACCCGAAGACAATTCCTGGTTTCGTCCTGCGGCGCGGCAAGCACCTTGCTCGCGTTCAACAGCGCCAACGCGGCGGCGGGCAGGAGCGGCGGCTTCTTCGATGTCTCGCCCGAGGCCGCGCTTGATCTTCAGCTTGCGCGCGTGCAGACGGGAGCGGCGCGCGAGGAGTTCATCTTCGACGTGCAGGGCCACTTCGTGGACACTCCCCGCGGGCAGAAACCCGCAACTTCAGGCAATTCGAAAGGACCCGAAGTCTTCATCAAGGACGTGTTCATGGACAGCGACACCGACGTCATGGTGTTGTCGTTCGTTCCATCGACGCGCGCGGACGAGCCGGTGACCATCGAGGCGGCCGATTCCGTGCGCCGCATCGTCGACAAGCTCGAAGGCACGCACCGGCTGCTCGTTCACGGCCGAGTGAATCCGAACCAGCCCGGCGACCTCGAGGCCATGGACGAGCTGAAGGAGAAGTGGCGCGTCAGCGCCTGGAAGACCTACACCCAGTACGGTCCGCGCGGCCGCGGCTACTTCCTTTCGGACGAGGTCGGCACGCGCTTCATCGAGAAGGCGCGCGCGCTCGGCGTGAAGACGATCTGCGTGCACAAGGGACTGCCGTTCGGCCGCCAGTCGTACGAGCACAGCCAGTGCAGCGACATCGGCATCGTCGCGAAGCGCTTCCCGGAGGTGAATTTCCTCGTCTATCACTCGGGCTTCGTCACGAGCGTCCCCGAGCAGCCCTACGACGAGAGCGGCCGGCGTGACGGCATCGACACGCTGATCACTTCATTGCTGAAAAATGGCGTGAAACCCGGAAGCAATGTGTACGCCGAGCTCGGCAGCACCTGGCGCTTCCTCATGCGCGATCCCGAGCAGGCGGCCCATGCTCTCGGAAAATTGATTCTTCATTGCGGCGAAAACAATGTGCTGTGGGGCACCGACTCGATCTGGTATGGCTCGCCGCAGGACCAGATCCAGGCCTTCAGGACGTTCCAGATCGCACCGCAGCTGCGCGAGCGCTTCGGCTATGCCGAGATTACGCCTTCCCTGCGCGCCAAGATCTTCGGTCTCAATGCGGCCAGGGTTTACGGCTTGAGCCCAGCCGAAGTCCGCAAGTACACCAGCCAAGACGTCATTTCAAAACAGAAGCGAGCGTATCTTGATCGGCCCGAGCCGCACTTCCTGACGTACGGCCCCAAGACCCGAAGAGAGTTTCTTGCGCTTACTCGGGCGCAGCGACCTTGACCTCGCCGGCGAGACCGGCCTGGTCGATCGCGCGCTGCACCTCGCCCGATTTCTTCGCGTCCTCGACGAAAGCCGCGACGTACTGGGCGGCGGCCGGCCGGTTTTTCGGCAGCGCGAACGCGAGCCGCAGGCCCGAGAACGCGTCGTCGAGCAGGCGTGAGCCCGGCAGCGTCTGCGCGCGGCTGCGCAGGATGAAGCGGTTCTGCGCGTACCCCTCGGCCTTGCCGTCGCGCATCAGCCCGAAGGCCTCGTTCTCGTTATCCGCCGCCAAGACCTTGGCGTTCTTGAGCGTGCGCTCGAGGATCATGAGCGGCGCCGCGTTCTTCACCGCCGCGACGCGCATCCCGGGCCGGTCGAAGTCGGCCATGGTGCGCGCGCTCGAGCCCGGCGGCACGAGGATGGTGAGAAAGCCGTCGGCGGCGAGGTGCGCCGGCGCGAAGTCGACCAGCGAGCGGCGCGCCGGGTCGATCGCCACGACCGCCACGTCCCAGACGTTGCTGCCGGCATCCGCCATCAGGTTCGGGATCGCCGCGTAGTCGATCATGCGGACGGGCACCCCGGCGCTTGCCGCAAGCGCGCGGCCGAGCTCGACCGTGGTGCCTTTCAGCTCGCCGCTCGAGGCGTCCTTCGAGCCGATGATGGGGTTCGACGTCAGCACCGCGACGCGCAGCGTCCCCGACGGCGCGAGCTGCGTTTTGGCCTCGGGTGACGGGGCCGGTGGCGTGTGCGCGCAGCCGGCTGCGAGCGCCAGCGCGCATAGCAATGCGATGCTCTTCATGGGGCTCCTCCTCTGCGCACAGTGTAAAATCAAACCAATGCTCTACGACCTCATTCTGCGCGGCGGCCGGGTCATCGACCCGGGCCAGAGCCTCGACGGCGCCTACGACGTCGCGATCCGCGAGGGGCGCATCGCGGCGGTGCTGCCGTCGATCGCGCCCTCGAGCGCCCGCGAATCGATCGACGTCTCCGGCAAGCTGGTGCTGCCCGGGCTCATCGATACGCACGCGCACGTATTCCAGTACGTCACCGGCCGCTTCGGCCTCGAGGCCGACCTTTGCGGCGTCCGCTCGGGCGTGACGACGCTCGTCGACCAGGGCGGGCCGTCGTGCATGACGCTGCCCGCGTTCCGCGAATTCGTGGTGCAGGCCAAGCAAAGCCGCGTGGTGGCGTTTCTGTCTGCCTATCTCGTCGGCGGCATGGAGGGACACTTCTATCCCGAGCTTTACCGGCCCGACTGCATCGACGTCGACGCCACGGTCAGGTCGGCGAGCGAGAACCGCGACATCGTCAAGGGCTTCAAGGCGCATGCCGAGCTCGGCGGCTTCGCGCGCTGGGGCATCGAGTCGATCCGGCTCGCGGCCGAGATCGGAAAACAGGCCAACCTTCCGGTCTACATCCACTTCGGCCAGCTCTGGGGCCTGCCCGAGTCGGGTGACAACGGCGTAGACCCCGACACGATCCTCGAGAAAGTGGTGCCGCTCTTGAAGGCGGGCGACATCCTGGCGCATCCCTTCACCCGGCATCCAGGCGGTTTCGTGAATCGCGAGGGCAAGGTGCATCCGATCGTCGAGGAAGCGCTCGCGCGCGGCCTCAAGACCGACGTCGGCCACGGCTCGCACTTCAGCTACCGCATGGCGCGCATCGCGCTCGACGCCGGCATCGTGCCCGACACGCTCGGCGCCGACATGCACGGTTACAACACTCGGGTTCCAATCCCAAGAGGCACGCCCGCGGAGCACCCCGACAAGGAGCACATGTTCTTCGGCCAGACGCGCTTCTCGCTCGTCTCGGCGATGAGCTCCATGCTCGCGCTCGGACTGCCGCTCGAGGCGATCGTGCCGATGGTCACCACCCACCCGGCGAAGATGCTCGGCATGCAGGGCGAGGTGGGCAATCTCAAGCCCGGCGTCGCCGCCGACGTGAGCGTTCTCCACGACGAGCGCGGCCGCTGGACCCTGCGCGACAACGAAGGCAACACGGTGCGCACCGAGCGCCTGCTGCGCCCGTATTTCTGCCTGCGCCAGGGCGCGCGCCACGACGCGGACGCGTCGATCCTTCCGCCGCTCGCGGAAGCGGCGTGACCGCGAAGGGCGTCGGCGCGCGGCTTGCGCGCAAGGAAGACCGGCGCTTCCTCCTGGGTCAAGGCGAATACGTCGCCAACATCCGCCTCCCGGGCATGCTGGAAGTCGCCTTCGTGCGATCTCCGATGGCGCACGCAACGATCCAGGGAATCACGAAACCATCCGGCTTGGAGACGCTGGTCTTCACCGCCCAGGATCTGGACGGCGTCAAGCCGATCCGCGCGGTCTCCGCCCTGAAAGGCTTCAAGCCCTCCGAGCAGCCGATCCTCGCGCGCGACAAGGTGCGCCAGGTCGGCGAGCTCGTCGCGATGTGCGTCGCGCCGACCCGCGCCGAGGCGGAAGACCTCGCCGACTTGACTGAAATCAGCCTTGAAGAGCTTCCCGCCGTCGTCGACATGCTGGAAGCGCGGCTGAACCCGCCGGCGCTGGTGCACGAGCACTGGGGCGACAACGTCTTTCTCGAATCCCTGGTGGACGACGACCTGGGATCCATGGAGAAACAAGCAAAAGTAAAAATCAAAAGGCAGATTCGAACCGCGCGCCAGCACATGTCGCCGATGGAAGGCCGCGGCGTGGTGTGCGAATGGAACCGCCGCCTCGACCAGCTCGTGATGCATACGGCGGCGCA